>CAXEOX010000104.1:0-11191 GCA_963997925.1 uncultured bacterium | reverse complement strand
AGGTATATTCCATAGCCAACCTATTCTAAGGGTCGATTCCATGAGTAGTAAACAATCGTTTGCGTTGGTAAGACCTTTTACATCTTGCGTGTGGTTTCCGTATGGGCACGGCTAGCCGTGCCCATACCAGAGGTACGTACGGAGCCGGATCTTCTGGATGGCGTGACAGGGTAGCAGCCTACCCGTAAAAATGGTATCTTGGGACGTAACCTGGCCAGTGCAGGTTATCAGCTTTGACGCTGGCCTATTTTGAGGCTAATAAGAGGAGAATCATGCCGAAGATTAAGCATATAGCCATCGCCACCCAGGATCCCGACAAGACAGCCAAGTTCTATATCGATGTGTTCGGTCTTCGGGAGATTGCCAAGCTCGACAGCCCCAATGCCAAGGGGTATTACCTCAGTGACGGCAACATCAACCTGGCGATCCTGGACTTCCAGAACGACCAAGTGGCTGGAGCGGAGTACGGTCAGAATTACAGTGGCATCCACCACATCGGCTTCGAAGTGGAAAACCTGGAAGACGTAGAAAAGAAGCTGGATGAGGCCGGCTCGGCGCCCCGGGATGACATCAATCAGGCCCTGGGCATCGGTATGCCGGGCGCTGCCCACGCTAACGTGGAAACCAAATACACGGGACCCAATGGCGAGATAGTCGATGTCTCCGGAACCGGTTGGGTCGGAACTCGCGGATTCGATTAGTCGAGCTTTAAGCTATCAGCCATTAGCTGTCAGGACAACGCAAAAGCTGATCGTTGAAGGCTGATAGCTCGTTTATGCTGGTCGAAAGGTGGGGGTTGGACTCTCGGAGTCCACCTCCGCCAGGTCCAGAATCACTTCCGTTCCTGTCTTGATGTCCTCGGGATTGGCGGCATCCACGCCGACTATTCGGGCGCTCAACCTCGGTCCTTCCTCCAAGGTTACGATTCCGGTGCAGTAGGGATTATCCCGGCCGTAACCCTTTTCCATCATGTGGGCCGGTACTATGGATATGCAGGTAAAGGTGCTTAGCTTTCCCTTGCCGCTGAACTCGTACCACTCCATGTCACGCCCGTGACAGGAGTGACACATGGGCCGGGGCTCCGGAGATAGGGTTCCGCAGGCACGGCAACGCACTCCCACCAACTTCTTTTCTTTGGTTAGGTAGGTATTGAAAGAGGCTGCGGTAAACGCCCGATTCTCTTCGGCCATCGTGGCTCCTGGTTTGCCACAGAGACACAGAGGGTACCGAGAATTAAAAGAAACTCCGTGATCTATGTGTCTCCGTGGCTATCGTTATCCGGATCTAACTGCTTCGACGCAGGATGTTGACCACGCAAGTTCCGCCGGTGCCGCCCACGTTGTGGGTTAGGCCCAATTCCAGATTGGGTTTGTTCACCTGTCGGTCGCCGGCCTCACCCCGTAGCTGGTGGAATATCTCTGCTACTTGAGCGACGCCGGAAGCGCCCACCGGGTGCCCTTTGGCTTTTAGCCCGCCGGAGGTGTTGATGGGCTTGTCGCCATGCAAGGCGGTCCTACCCTCGTCAACGGCCCTGCCGCCTTCACCGGGAGCGAAGAACCCCAGATCCTCCGTGGCTATAATCTCCGCGATGGTGAAGCAGTCGTGAACCTCGGCTACCTGGATGTCGTCAGCGGTCACTCGAGCCATCTCATAAGCTACTCCGGCAGCGGCTTTGGCGGCGGACAGGGATGTCAGCTCGTCGGCGTCGTGAAGAGGCCGTCCACTGGCCTGGCCCGTGCCGGCTATCTCGATAGGCTTATCGGAAAAGTTTTGGGCTATTTCCGAGGCTACCAACAACACGCAGGCTGCGCCGTCGGTAATGGGAGCGCAATCGTAGAGCCGTAAGGGCCAGGCGATCCACGGATTGGCTCCGGGGTCGTTAAGGAAGTCAATCTCGGTAGCGTATTCGGGTACCGGTTGGCCACGCTCTTGAGCCCGGGCCATCCGGCGCTCCATCAAACTCTGGATGGTGACATTGAACTGGGCCTTAGGATTTAATGCGCCGTTCTTGTGGTTCTTGATGCCCACTTTTAGCAGGTGGTCCAGGTTGGTATCGTACCGGTCCATGTGGGCGGTGGCGATGGCCCCGAAGATTCCGGGGAAGGTCAGTCCGGCTGGCACCTCGTAAAGACCGTCGGCGGCCGTTGCCAGCACATCGGTTACTCCCTCGGTGGGCAGGCTGGTCATCTTCTCCATGCCCCCCACCAAAACGATGTCGTATAACCCCGACGCGATAGCCATTATGCCTTCCCGTAGGGCGCTGCCGCTGCTGGCGCAGGCATTCTCGATACGGGTCACCGGCATGGGAGTCAAGCCCAGCCAATCGGCGATGATGGGTGCGGTGTGCCCCTGATGTTCGAAGAGATCGGAAGAGTAATTACCCACATAGGCGCACTCAATGTCCCGGACATCGATGCCCTGGTCCAGGTTGTCTAGCATGTCCTGGAAGGCTTCAACGAACAGATCCCGGCTGTCTTTGTCCGCAAAGGCCCCGAAGCGGGACATACCGGCGCCGACGATGGAAACGGGCCTACCCAGTTGACGTTTGCGGATGGCGGTTGACATCAGAGAGTTCCTCCGAGGGGTAGTTTGATGGTGACTTACTTGCGCCTACTGATTGCAATTATCTGGTTTAACGAGGTGGGGCGTCAACCGCATAGGCTAGGTGCAGTGTCCCCTACACCCCCCGGATGACCCCCTCGCACATCTCCGCGCCCTGCACGATCTCGGAGATGTGCGCAGTCTCGTTAGTGGTGTGGAAGGAGCGGACTCCTATCCCTACTGGCAAGGCCACGATGCCGTTCTCGTGGAAGACGTTGGCGTCGGAGCCGCCGCCGGTGGCCTCTAGGAGGGGTTCCAGTCCGATCTGGGCGAGAGCCCGGCCCAACATGGTGACGGTGGGGTGGGAGGCGTCCACCTTGTACGCCTGGTAGGTGTTGCGGATGTCCAGATCGATCTGAGCATCCGGGTGGCGGGCGGCGGCCTCCTTGAAGATGCGGCGGAACTCGTCGGAGTAATGGTCCAGCTTAGCGTTGTCCCGGCTGCGTATCTCTCCGTCCATGAAAGTTTCTTCCGGAATGATGTTTCGCTTCAGCCCGCCGTCGATGCGGCCCACGTTGGCGGTGGTCTCGGAGTCGATCCGGCCCAGAGGAAGCTGGGTCAGAATCTCCGCCGCGATCAGGATGGATGAAAGTCCCTTCTCCGGCTCCACTCCCGAATGGGCGGCGAGGCCACGAATGTTGGCCGTGACCACGTTCTGGGAGGGCGCGGCCACCGATATCCGGTTCACCGAGCCTTCGCCGTCGAAGACAACGCCGGACTTCGCCGTAAGCTGGGAGAACTCGAGATTGTGCACACCCACAAGTCCGCCCTCTTCGGCGCGAGTGAAGGCAACTTCGATGGGACGGTGTTTGGCCCCGGCATCAACCACCGAGGTCAACGCCTCCAACACGATGGTGAGACCCGCCTTGCAGTCGCCGCCCAGGATGGTGGTTCCATCGGAGCGTAGAACGTCGCCGTCCAGCACCGGACGGATGCCCCGGCCCGGCTCGACGGTATCGATGTGGGCCGATAGCAGTAACGGTTCGCCGTCTCCCGACAGTTTGGCGATGATGTTTTTGAAACTGTCGTGGTAAATCTCAAAGCCCAAGGCCGCCAACCGGGAGCTTACTTCCTGATCGATCTCGTCCTCTTCTCCGGTTGGACTATCGATGCGAATCAAGTCGGTCAACGTTTGTATCAGACGTTCTCGGTTAGCCAAAGGAACCTCCCAGGGTCTAAAAGTTAGGGCAGGGCCGCCACGGCCTTAATCTCCACCAGAAACTCCTCTTGCACCAGACCGGCGATGACCAGAAGGGTGTTTGGAGGATAGTCGCCGCCGGGATATAGGCCGGGGAACAGTTCGGTGCGGGCGTCGATGAATGGTTGTATGGAGCTTCTTCCCACCAGATAGGTGGTGAACTCAACCACGTTGCTGAAGGTTGCTCCGGCCCCGGCCAGCACGTGGCCGAGGTTTTGGAAGACCTGGCGTGTTTGGGCAACGACATCCGGGCCAGCCAGTTTGCCATCGGCGTCCACACCCACCTGACCGGCGATGTAAAGCAGGCTTCCAGCCGATACCTTGACGGCATGGGAATAGGCGCCCAGCGGCTTGGGAGCATTGGGCGGGTCGAGTGTCGTTCTTTGCAGGTCTGGCATAACCGAAGCCTCCGTTCACTGGGGATCGGAATAAGCGTTTCCAATAT
This sequence comes from uncultured bacterium, assembly GCA_963997925.1. Taxonomy (GTDB): domain Bacteria; phylum Chloroflexota; class Dehalococcoidia; order Lucifugimonadales; family UBA3495; genus UBA11650. Next base: position 6,947 of record CAXEOX010000104.1, on the reverse strand, counting down.
CTTTCCGGTCACCCATTATAAGGCACCTGGAAGACGCCTGAACAATCCATCATCCTGGGCTGGTTTTGGCTGGATCTGAAGGCGAATGCCAGGGTACCCAGGCTCGTGGGGGGTGGTATACTCGGCGGCATGACGAACGATCAGATAAGGCCCCAGGTAGGAGTGGGTGTGGTGTTCCTACAGGGCAGCCGGGTTTTCTTGGCCAAACGCCACGGCTCCCACGGCGAGGACACTTGGGCTTCGGCTGGTGGCCATCTGGAGATGGGGGAAACCCTGGAGGAGTGCGCCCGGCGTGAGGCGATGGAGGAATTAGGCGTGACCGTGGGGGATCTGCGGTTCTTATGCGTGACCAACATCATCGCCTACGACAAGCACTACCTGGACATAGAGTTTCTAGGCGATATCGGGGAGCAAGAACCGGTCTTGGCCGAGCCTGAAGCGTTCACTGAGTCGGGATGGTTTCCCTTGGACGACCTACCCCAACCTTTGTTTGAAGCGGTACGCTATGCCTTGGACAGCCTGGATACCGGCCAGTACTACTATCCAGGCGGTTGACGATACTGGCTGGGTCGGATTTACGAGAAATAATCTTAACGAATCTTCTTGGGGGGTGAACCAATGGCGGCAACTAAAGGACGGGGATTGATGATGGTCTTCACGGATGTTCCGGCAGACGTGGAGGAGGAGTTCAATCGATGGTATGACGAAGAACATATCCCGGAGAGGCTGTCGATACCCGGCGTATTGAGCGCCGCCCGCTACACCGCCTTGGAAGGCGCTCCCAAACACCTGGCCTGCTACGAATTAACTGAGCCTGAAGCCTGGTCGACCGACGCTTGGCAGCATTACCTGATTAACCCCACGGAATGGTCCAAGCGGATGTCGCCCAGTGTGGTGGGTGAAACCTACATACGCAACGTGTACCGCCTGATTTATCCAGACCCGGTGTCCGAAGAGACTGCCCAGGCTGGCATGTCACCCGTTCTATTGGTAGGCCGTATGTCGGTGCCACCGGACCTGGAAGACCAGTTTAACCACGCCTATAACACCGAGCGACTGCCGATGTGCGCAGGTATCCCCGGATATATCCGTGCCCGCCGGTTTGAGGCGGTGATGGGCGATCCGAAATATATCACCGTGCATGAGATGCAAACCCCCGAGGTGGCCGATAGTCCAGAATGGAAAGCATGGACCACGATGGTTACGCCTGATTGGTCCGGAACAGTGCGTCCTCAGATGGTTCACGAAACGGGGTCGCCAGGGGTATACCTTCGGAGAGACTAACTCTTTGTTCTAGAGGCCGGATGGAAGGAGGCGAATCGACCTGATCTCGCCTGGAATGGCCGGGTTTTTTGCCGGCTTTTTTCGAGGTTTTCGGCCCGAAATAAATCGGTGGACATAACGAGGGGTCATTGGTACAAAAAAACCCCTCATTTACCCGTGAATCTGGTATAATACCTACTAGATGTTGTAGGTGGGTGGCGTGGAAGTTCTCCTGATGCACCACTTCGGCGCTCTCCCCCCAAGTATTCACACTTTGTAGGAATTATACATATGGTGCAACAGTCCAATTCCGACTACACTGCGAAAGATATTCAGGTCCTTGAGGGACTGGAAGCGGTCAGAGTCCGCCCCGGGATGTACATCGGCAGCACCGACCAACGCGGTCTGCATCACTTGATTTACGAAGTTCTTGATAACGCGGTCGATGAGGCCATGGCTGGCTTCTGCGATACGGTGAAGATTTCTCTGGACTCCGAAGGGATAATCACGGTTATCGACAATGGTCGGGGTATCCCCATCGATATCCATCCAACTACAGGAAAAACAGCATTGGAAACCGTGATGACCACCCTGCACGCCGGAGGCAAGTTCGGTGGCGGGGCCTACAAGGTCACCGGCGGCTTGCATGGCGTTGGTGGTTCGGTGGTCAACGGCCTGTCCGAACACCTTCGTGCGGAGGTCCGCCGAGGCGGCTGGACCTATTCACAAGATTACGAGGCGGGTATCCCCTTGGGTGAAGTCGAGAAAGGGGAAAAGACCGCGGAGCATGGAACCCGGATCGCATTTAAGCCAGACCAGAAGATTTTCCCTGAGATTGAATATGACTTTGAGATTTTGGTCAGTCACTTCAAAGAGATTGCCTTCCTCAACAAGGGCTTGGAGATTCAGTTCGTTAGCCATTGGCATGAAGAAGCCCGCTCCGGAGATATAGAGCGGTCCTACTATTTCGACGGTGGCATCGCCAATCTGGTTCGTAACTTCAACCGGAACCGCAAAGTGATGCAACAGCTTCCCTTTTACTATGAAAAGACTCTTGATGACACTATGGTGGAAGTAGCGGTCCAATATAACGACAGCTTCACCGAGACCGTGTTCTCCTTCGCCAACTGTATCAACACGCAAGAAGGCGGGACCCATATGACAGGGTTCCGCTCCGCCCTGACCAGGGTCATAAACGACTATGCCCGCCGCCAAGGTTTCATCAAGGACGAAGCCTCCAACTTGACCGGTGAAGACGTGAGAGAGGGTCTGTCGGCCGTTATCAGCGTCAAACTTACCGACCCCCAGTTCGAGGGCCAGACGAAGACCAAGCTGGGTAACGCCGAAGTACGCGGTGTGGTGGACTCGGTGGTCAGCGAGGGCCTGGGCCGATACCTGGAAGAGCACCTGCCCGAAAGCAAACGAATCATTGAGAAATGCCTCACGTCCCAGCGTGCCCGAGAGGCCGCCAAGAGGGCGCGGGAACTGGTTCAGCGAAAGAACGCCATGGACGGGTCTTCTCTTCCCGGTAAGCTGGCCGATTGCGCCGAAAGAGACCCGGCGAAATCTGAGATATACATTGTAGAGGGTGAATCGGCCGGTGGATCGGCCAAGATGGGCCGGGACCGCAGCTTCCAGGCTATTCTGCCGCTGAAAGGCAAGATTCTCAACGTGGAAAGGGTGCTGCAACAACCGGACCGTATCCTGAGCCACGAGGAAATTCGAGCCCTGGTCGCCGCCGTGGGTGCCGGTGAGGGCGAAGAGTTCGACATCGAAAAGATTCGGTACAACAAAATCATCATCATGACTGACGCCGACGTTGACGGCTCTCACATCCGCACCCTGATACTGACATTCTTTTATCGCCGTATGAAGTCCATCATCGATGCCGGCTTCTTGTACATAGCTCAGCCGCCTCTTTACCGGATCCAGACTGGCAACAAGGTTCAGTACGCCTACGACGATGCGGAGAAAGACGTTGTGCTGGAAAAACTTAACGGCGCCCGGAACACCCACTTGCAGCGTTACAAAGGCCTGGGTGAGATGAACCCGGACCAGTTGTGGGAAACAACCATGAACCCGGAAACCCGGCAGATGCTACAGGTGGACATTGAGGACTCCGTTGAAGTGAACGATGTCTTCTCTACGCTGATGGGTGAAGTAGTGGAGCCTCGGAAGAACTTCATCGCCGCCCATGCTCGCAGCGTGCAGAATCTGGACGTCTAAACCTCGGCGATAGCGCGCCTGTTTCAGTCCTTAACGGACTAACTCCTAGGAGCTAGTCCGTTAGTTGACCCTCTGCTTGATATCGCCTCTTCCGTCATTCCGGCGCAGGCCGAAATCCATCGAGCGTCGGCATGAGAGTAGTGTCTGGTCACTAGATTTTCACGGCGTGATGGACGGTAGTCTCATCGTCAGGGAGCAAACCGGTCCACGAACACGGGTCCTGTCGTTGGAAATTAAACTCAATTAGTTTATAATGATTCAGCGAATGAAGACGCCTCTGGCTACCCCGGTCAACGCATGATTGCAGTTCCAGAGGCTCGGGAACACTCAGGAGGAAGGATTTGACCGCCAAAAAGGCCACTCGTCAACAAGAAAAGCGCTCGTTAAGAAACCGCGGGGTGCGTAGCGCCACTAGGAATGGAGTGGCCTCGGCTCTTCGATCCATGGGCCGGGGTGAGGTGAGTGAGGCAGAGTCCTCGGTCGCCCATGCCATCACGCTATTGGACCAGGCCGTTCGAAAAGGTGTGATGCCAAAGAACACGGCATCCCGGGGCAAATCCCGCTTGTCTGCCCGCCTCAACCTGATGAGGGCTGCTAGCTAACTCCCGCCGATTCATCCCTGAGGCGCCTGGGGTGCAGCGCGCCATTTGGTCGTCGACGCGAATCTCCTCGTTCCTCCCTTCCGTATCGATTTGCACGTCTTATATCCGTATCACTCCGGATGTTCAGTTTCCACATCTGGTTGCGACCCAATATTCCTCCTTTCTTGTCCACGTGTGACAGACTGCGGTTGACACCTACTATGCCCTTTGCTAGCTTGAGAGAAGCTTAATGTATCTGGGGGAGTTATGGTGACGAGAAAGAGGATGCCCGCCAGGCGGCAGCAGATACTGGAGTTCATTCAGGAATTTATGACCGAGAATGGCATCCCGCCGACGGTGCGAGATGTGCAGAAGGCCTGCGAGATAAGTTCCACCTCGGTCGTCGACTATAATCTTCGGATCTTGGAAAGGGACGGCTACCTCAACCGGCGTCCTGATGTGGCTCGCGGCATAGAGCTTCTGGATAACAGCGGCCAACCGGTGTCCAATGCGCCCAGAGTGCATATAGTTGGCCCCATCGCCGCTGGGCAACCAATCCCGGCCTTCTCTACCGAGGATTCCGCCTCCAGCGCGGAGTTCGATACGATAGAAGTATCTCCAGACCTTCCCAGGCGCCACGGCCAGCTGTACGGTCTAACCGTTAACGGGTCGTCGATGATTGACGCTTTGATCGACGATGGCGACGTGGTAATCATAAAGCCAACCAACGACGCTACCGACGGTGAGATGGTGGTCGCATGGCTCAAGGCCGAAGAGGAAGCCACGCTGAAGAAGTTCTACCTGGAAGGGGACCGGGTGCGTCTACAACCGGCCAACAGTTCAATGAGTCCCATCTACTGTGATGCCCGTAACGTGGAGATCCGGGGGAAAGTCGTGGCGGTCATACGGAAATTCGGTTAATCTCTAGGCGCTTGGTGTCTTGCATGCCCCTTGGGATTGCAGGCCAGTTTGTCGAGGAATATCTTTCGGGTTGGGGCAGTGGCATAGGGTGTGGGAGATTTTCCGGTAGATCTATTTACGGTTGTTGACCATGGCACCGTAAGTGGCGACCATGAACGGCACCGTGTAAGTTAGGGGTATCTTCCACCACATCGGGGTATTCCATTGACCTGCTAACAAGAGATCGCCTTGGTTGAGCGCAGTCAGAATCGTTCCTACCACTACACAAGCCGCTAACGACTTCTTGAGCATCGGCCAATGCTGCAATGAGCAGCGAAGGCACTTCGTCAGTTCGCTCCTGACGCTCTGGCTACCTGCGGCCTTTGGGTCGAGCTTAGTTTTGAATCCGAAGGCCCAGCCGGGGGTTAGCACCCGAAGACATCGGTCGCATGTGTCTTCGCTGGCGACATTCTCGGTGGTGGAGTCTACGGCGCTATCCATTTAAAGAAACCTGTTCAAAGGGTTTGCCGGTACGATTACTTCCAGTAGGAATCGGGGTAGGTGGCGATTAGTCGATCTGGGAGTAACCCCGGTCCTCGGAGCCTTAAGGTACGGCTTGGCCGGTGAAGATTGTATCTGGGGCCGATACCGGTGTCAAACGAATCGGAATGCTGGCGTAGCGTTGACATTCAATAGGGCCGGCTATAAGCCGGCCCTATTGCGTTGGTCGGGTGGAGTATCGTTTAGGTCAGGATGTCCCACAGTCGCTGGGACTGCCAGCGCAGTACCCGGATGATTGTTGCCAATGCTAGACCTATGCCGGTGAGTAGGAACGCCATCCCGACGAATTTGAAAGGAGCGAGCCACGCGTTCACCGTATTGATGGTTGATAGGCTGCCCAATAATTGGCTGCCTTCGATCGCTGGGTTCAACTCGGTGGCGATGGAATGGTTCCAGTATCCGTAGGATATGTTGGCTACGACGATCGCGATTACCAAGACGGCCATCAAGACCATCATCCCCATCATCATTAGCATGGGAAAGACTTTCGCGGTCATGGGCGCTTTAATGATTGTAACCGGGACGCCAAGAGCCTCTTGAACTCTGCCACCACCTGTGCGCAAAGCGCCGAGAATGGTTGCCAGAAGGAAGGTGACGCCGCCCAGAATCATTCCCATGCCGAGTAACTTGAAGGCGGGCAACCAGGCCTTGGTGGATTCGATGAAGGCTTTCTGGGTTGCTAGGTCCGATCCGGCCACCGCTGCCTCCCTGGTCTCTTTAGAGAACTGGAAGTAGTCTGCCGATATGGACGAGTTGACCAGGCCGTAGACGAACGCGGCCATCACAATCATGAATCCCATCGCGATGAACGGGGCCCACATCTTGCTTGCCATCGCTTGCGTCCGGGTTACTTGCACCGGTAGCTGAGTGGCTCTGGACTGGATGTCTTGAGAAGTACGCTGCGTTAATGTTGCCATGTTTCCCCCTTCTGAAACGGTAATTGTCTCCGGTTGATTTCTGTTTGTTTATGACGCGGTGTTCTTGCGAGCTTTCATCTCGGGTAGGACCGCGACCATGGTGTTGCCGCGCAGCGGGACGTTCTGCAGAATATTGGCGAAAGCGAAGCCGAAGCCCAGCAGGAATGTGGACAATCCCAGGACCTCCAGCGGCATCACCCAAGCTTTGGTGGTTTGAATGCTGGCCAAGTTAACCAGCAATGCCGAACCGGCCTCCGCCCCGTCCCGTGCCCCTTTGCTAAAAGCGTAATAATCATTGGTCCATGCGACCGAAATCACCAACCAGGTGACAGTGGCCACCAAAACAATCATCATTGCCATGACCCATAGTCTCCCGGCAATCTTTATCTGCGGGACCGATGTCTGAGCCTGCTTTTTTAGTTCTTGATTGTTCAAACCTTTACCTCCTTGTTCCCATCTTGGTATAGAAATAGATGTTCGGGTCCCTGGTCAGGTCATG
>CAXEOX010000103.1:0-11233 GCA_963997925.1 uncultured bacterium | reverse complement strand
GCCAGCAGTTGGCGTAAGCGTTGGCTATTCCGGTCAGGGTATTGGTCTGTCCCACGCCGGAAGCGGCGATGCATACTCCCACGGAGCGGGTCAGGTAGGAGTGGGCCTGGGCAGCCATGCAGGCGGCCTGCTCGTGACGAACCGCGATCGCTTTGTGCCCAGCGTCCGCCCAACCATTGACTATATCTCCCACGGGGTCGCCGGGTAGAACGTAGATCGTGTCTACGCCTTCCCGTCTCAGCGAATCAATCACTAATTGTGCTCCAGAAATCTCTGCCATGTTTAAACTCCGTAATAACAATATTGCCGCTTAGACGTGAGACGTAGAAGACGGCGCCGAATCCAGTCTCACGAGCCTAATGCTCCGGCACTTGGGTGTCAAGGCGGCAACATGGATTCGAGGGGATCGAATGAAGTGATATAATCGATGCGACATTCGCCGGAGCCGTCTCAACCAGGTATTCCTGAACACGTTAGTCGGCCACCGGTACGTTCAATTCCAACAGGAACTCCACACACAAAATTAAACCGGAGGATTAGCAATGGTAGAACAGAAAGGAAGGGCCAGATTCGAAGCCGGGCCTGTGACATTTATCGTCCAACACGAGCTTTGGGACGGCAACGTTCAGGACCACTCGGACCAAGGCGTTGCCGTTCTGGTGGCGAAGTTCGACGACGAGACTACGCTCTTGCGTTTCAACTGTTTCGACATCGAGAAGAGCTACATCTATGGACCCGAAAAAGAGAACAAACTCTTCCGGATGGACCACACTACCGATGGCAACCCCATCAACTGGACCATGCAACAGATCCGGAACAACCTGTCCATCATGCTGGAGGCTGCCGGGTACAGCGACATAGCCAAGACGGTGGACGCCAAGCAGGTTGAGGGTGTTTTGGGCGATGTTGAAGCCCACGCTCGCGAGGTGTACGCCACGGGCCGAAACACGGTGAAACACCACCGGGGCACCGATATATTTGAAGTAGGAAACATCCGTTTCGGCCTCGAGATGCGGCGGCAGGCCAGCGGCGACGGTGGTCTAGCGATTCACGTTTTGGCCGACTTAGCCGGCACACCAGGCCGTCATTACACGGAAGAGACAGAATTACTGGCCTTCGATTGCTTCCGCGACGCCCCTCATTACCACTACGGGCCCCGGAACAAGAATCATCGCATCTTCTTCGACAAGACCTTGGTTCCGGACACACTGGGATGGACCCTCAAGCAGTTCAAATCCCGTAAACTGGCGGCCATGATTGATCGAGCCGGATACCCCGGCGTCGCCTCCGATCTCGACCAGGATCTGCTCGACTCGCTGATACCCTCGATCGAAAAGAGGGCCCGGGAGATGGAGGCAGAGGGCATACCCGCCGAAGTTACCGGCAACCAGAGCGCCGGCTAAACTTTCACAAGTAAACGAAGAAGGAGGGAATCACAATGGTTACAGGGCTAGGACATCTAGGCATCATTTGCGACGACTTTCTGAAGATGCGGGACTTCTACACCCGCGTCATGGGTCTCACGGTCACCGACGAAGACCCGGACCGGGGCAGTTGCTTCCTCAGCGCCCACCCGGAGACCGAGCATCACGAGCTGAACCTGGGTCAGGCCCGGGGACCGGAGCATCCGGACGGCGCCCGTCCCGCCACCCAGAACGTGGGCCAGGTTTCCTTCATCGTAGAGGACATGGCGGCCTTGCGTGAGTTTAACCGCCGGTTCAAGAAAGAAGGGACAGAGATTCTCCGGACCGTTACTCACGGAATCTCGGTCAGCATCTACTACAACGACCCGGAACAGAACATCGGCGAGGTCTATTACAAGACCGGCTATGTCGTTAAACAGGGCTTCGGCCGGCCCATCGATCTAGACACCCAGACCGACGAAGAGATTCTGACTTTCTCCAAGTCGTTCGAAGAGAGCGAAGGCCCCTTCCAAGGCGCCAAGCTCCCCGTCGGCCAAGCCGACTAGCAATCCGCGAAATAACCCCTCTAGCCCCCCTTTCGTAAAGGAGGGTTGGGGGGCTTTCCGCCACTCCTAAACCCCGTACCGCTCCAGTCTCCATCCCACCCCGTTCAACCCGGCGATCAGGCACGCACCAAAGCCCACCCACCTGCCTTTTCCTATAGAATATCGAAACCGGATTGCAGACCCACGGCCCGGCAACACCATCGCAACTGGAGGTCTCTCTTGAAGTTCGGAATCTTTGACCACGTAGAGCGGCTCCCCGATGTCTCGTTGGACCGGCAATTCGCTGATCGTCTTGAACTGCTTGCCCAGGCAGACAAGGGCGGCATATACGGCTACCACGTAGCGGAGCACCACCACTCCCCGCTTTCCATAGGATCAAGCCCGGGGATATACCTGACGGCCATCGCGGCGCGCACAGAGCGTATCAACTTCGGACCTCTGGTGTACGTATTGCCGCTATATCACCCCATCCGCCTAGTGGAAGAGATCTGCATGGTGGATAACTTGAGCGGAGGCCGCTACCAGATCGGTATCGGCAAGGGAGCCCCCGTCGGCGAAGAGTTCGCCATGTGGGGCGGCGACCCCGTGGAGGTTCACGAGCGATTCGAGGAAACCTTAGAGATTCTGATGTTTGGCCTCACCCAAGAATTTGTGACATTCTCAGGCAAGTTCTACGAATTCAAAGACCTTTCCATGGAGCTTAAACCCAAGCAAACTCCCCACCCGCCCCTCTGGTATCCCGGAAACCCCGCAACCGCCGGCAGATTGGGAGCCAACTTCATAAACTTTGGAAGCATCGCGAGTCTCCCGGCCACCGTGGAGACTTACAAGGAAAACTTCCAGACGTATGTCGATGAAAAAGGCTCGGCATCGTCTCCGTCAACCGAACCACTGTACGGCGGCACCAAACGTATATACGTGGCTGATACCGACGAAGAGGCTATGAAACGAGCGCGATCGGCCTATGCCGTATATCGCGCCAACTTCAGAAAACCCCTACCGGGAGACACTTGGCGAAGGCCTACTACATTTGGGCCGATACCCGACACTGGCGGCCATCCTTGGGATATAGATTTCGACCAGGCCCTCGCCGGTGAGCAGGTGATTATCGGATCACCCGCTACGGTCAGAGAATTCGTGGAACGTTATGAGTCCGAAAGCGACTGCAATTACCTGGTCACGTCGGTCCAGTGGGGTGACATCGGCCACGAAGAAGCCTCTTATTCCCTGGGGCTATTTATGTCCGAAGTGATGACCTCTGACTAGCAGATCTGGGGCCTCGCATCAACCCATGGGGAGACACAATCGCAGCCAGAATCCCATGCTATACTCCCCGAAATCGATTCCGCATGGAGGCCAACATGACTACCCCAGATCAGTCCTCCGACCCCGACATAATCTCCCGGTCCTTCTCCATGGAAGGCAACGCCCGAATGCTCGAGCATCAGAATAAAGCGGCTGAGATTCGCGGCTTCACCATCAAGTGCGCCGAGCGTGAACCCATGGGAGACAACTCTGCTCCCTCTCCCCTGGCATACTTCGCCTCATCCATCTTATTTTGAGAGATGACCCAGATTGAGCGGTACGCTCAAATGATGAAGATTGAAGTTGATAACGTAACGGCTACCATCGCTCTGCACGTGGCATCCGAGGGTTCCGTGCTTCGCCAAACGGTGCAGGCCAGGGCGGACAAGATTGAGATTCATTACGAGATCGCATCCTCCCACACGCCGGCCGAAGTAGCCGGTCTACTACGGAACGCCAGGAACGGATGCTACGTTCGGCAGACCATCGCCGACCCGAAACTCTTCCACGACACTGTCAACCTCAACGGCAGCCCATTCAACATGGACGACTACCCGGCGCCTACCCGTTAAGACGTTCACGGCGGTGACCCAAGGCAGACCCGGCAAGAGAGCAGAACATGGCTAATCTCGGATTCGTCGGTCTGGGCTCCATGGGCGGAGAGATGGCGCGGTTGTTGCTGGAAGCCGGGCATTCCGTTACCGGATACAACCGAACCAAGTCCAGAGCCCAGTGGCTGTTAGACCTGGGTATGCTTTGGGGCAACACGCCTCGAGGGGTGGCCCAAGCCGCCGACGTTACTCTCAGCATGGTGAGGGATACCGAAGCGCTTCTTGCCGTAACCGGTGGCCCCGACGGTCTGATCGCAGGCTTAGGACCGGGCAAATACTACATCGACATGAGCACCGTCAGTCCCGCCGCCAGTAAACAGCTTGCTGTCCAGGCTGCCGAAGCCGGAGCCAAGATGTTCGACGCCCCGGTTTCCGGAAGCTTGGTCACGTTACAAGCTGGGCAGCTTTCCTTCATGGTCGGAGGAGACCAAGAAGCTCTCGAAGACATCAGACCCATATTGCAGGACATCGGCCCGACTGTTGATTACGTCGGCGCTAACGGATTGGCTGCGATGATGAAGGTGGCGGTCAACCTGAACCTCCCAGTGCAGATCCTGGCCTTCAGCGAGAGCCTACTGCTGGCGGAGAAGATGGGCATCAGCAGAGAATTGGCCACCAAGGTCTTGCTGAACAGCGTGGTCGCTTCCCCAGCGTTGAAGTACCGCTTTCCAATGGTTCTGGACATGCCCGAAGAGCCGCTGTTCGACGTCGACATGATTCAGAAAGATTTGAAGCTTGCCCTGGACGCCGGAGCTGAATTAAAGGTCCCTCTCCCCACCACCGCAATCACCAACCAATTCCTCAACGCCGCCCAGGGCATGGGCCTCGCCGATAAGGACTTTGTTATCTTGTTCGACATACTGCGCCGGTTAGCCGGGGGCGCTCCGGAGCAATAGACTCCCTCATCACTGCCTACGGGACGGTCGAAACCCGCAAAAACTTGATACACCGGTTTGTAGTGGTTATCATGCATTGGTTCAAATTGATAGCGGGTGATACCCGCACTATCAGCTACCGATAGAATGTAACCGGGAGATTTTGGAGGAAACATGAAACTGGTTTTTTACGACGACTTTAAGTTTGGCGCTCTCAAGGGAGACACGGTGGTCGATCTGACCGCAGCCGTGAGCGGGATCCAACACACATCGCCCCAGGACCTACTCAACAAGGTGATCGAGAACTTCTCGGACCACAAGGCTGGTCTGGAAGCCGCGATCAGCAGCGGGACTGGAGTGGCCTTGGATTCAGTTAGACTCAGGTCCCCGCTGCCTCATCCCACCATCGTAGCGATGGCCGTCAACTACATGGAAGACGGTACCAGGGCCGCGCCGGCGCCCATCAACGCCTTCCAGAAGTCGCCCAACGCCGTCATCGGCAACGGTGACACCATGATCTTGCCAGACGTTCCCGCCACGATCTTTGAAGGCGAAGCTGAGATGGCCATCGTCATCGGAAAGCGGATGTCAAACATCAGCCCCGACAACGCCTTCGACCACATCTTCGGTTACGTGAACTTCATCGACGGGTCCGCTCGTGGGCTTGAGCCGCCCGGAAACACTTTCTACCAGATGAAGTCCAGGGAAACCTTCGCCCCCATGGGCCCGGTTATCGTCACCAAGGACGAGATTTCCGACGTAGACAATCTCCAGATTCGGCTGTGGGTTAACGAAGAACTCAAGCAGAACTTCAATACCAGCGACATGGCCCACAAGATTCCCCGGATAATGGAGTGGGTTTCTTCGATCCACACCATGGAGCCCGGTGACGTGCTTGCAACCGGCACCAATCACCGCGGTCTCAGCGCTTTCCAAGACGGGGACAAGATTGACCTAGAGGTTGAAGGTCTGGGAACCCTCCATTTCAACGTCCAAGACGATTTGAAGCGGACTTGGGCCAGGGATACCAGGCTGGACATGGCCAATAAAGGTCAGGAGGGGACGACGCCCCAAATCTCCGGGAAATATGCCAAATAACTGAACCCGGCACTCGTCCCGAAACCCGAACATCATGCGCTCCGGCACCGTTATGCCAGGGCGCTTTATTTTTCGCGAACCATCGAAACACTTTGCGGAGTGATCTGAAACAGTCGGCGTTTGACCAGCTAGGGAATCCGCTCTATAGTTCCGTAGCGCCTCAAGGTGGCCTGTCCATACAGAGAACATTTTAACGCCGGAGACGAGTTCTTGTTCCAATCGTCTATGCCGGGAGTCGGATGGGTAACCAAGACAAGGAATAGTTGTTGACTGCGGAAGTTGCGTCTCTCCGCCAACAGCTATGTCACCAAGCCACTCGATCTGGAACAATTCTCTGTCATCGTCAAGTCGATTGGAAAATTCTGGTTCTCTATCTTGCAGATCCCTTTGACCTAACATGACCGCAACTGACCATCACCAATGAGGTATTACACCCATCACCCGGAAGGTCGGCATGGACCCAACATAGGGGTATGTCCCATGTTGGCTGGGGGCCAGCTTTACAGTGGATCCGGTGGCGTGAGTCTATACGGACCTGGCGGCCCCGCATGTTAGTCAGGAAAATACTTAGAACTTTGAGAAGAGTAGGGTTAGAGGAAGTTGGGGATAACTTCCCGTGCGAACAAAGCCGCCGACGCCTGGGCTTCTTCGTAGGTGATTTGATTGAAGTTCACCTGCAACGAGGCGATATCGAAGCCACCCAATTGGTCCCGGTACGCTGCTATTTGCTGGTTTATATCATCAGGTGTACCCACCCAGACTGTGCCCGCCTCCACCATCGACTGAAAGGTTGCGGTTTGCCGCCTCTCATTGCTTGCTTCGTATCCGGGATAGTCCTTGGAGGAAGCTCCAGCGCCCCAGCCCGCATCCTGCACCGACGCTGCGGCCAGCGACCGCAGGTAGCGGTTCACATTGGGCTCGGCGATGCGTTTGGCCTCCTCCCGGTCCTGGTGGCAATACATGTGAAAACCCAGAGCGATCTTTCCTTGGCCCGCATGCCCAGCCTCTTTCCACGCGTCCCGGTACATCGTGACGATTTCCCGGGTTTGTGGTGCGGCGAAGGGAACGAGCATAAGATTGAATCCATTCGACGCTGCGGCTAGTATCGACTGGGGCGTTCCCAAGGCGGCGACCCAGAAAGGGGGCCGGGGCTTTTGGGTGGGGCGGGGGAGGGACGTGACGTTCTTGAATCGATGGAACTGGCCTTCAAAAGTAACGTTTTCCTCTTCCAGAAGGAGGCGGATCGCAGCCACTCCCTCGTCAAAGCGCGCCCGGCTCTCGTCCATCGAACGCTCCAAACGCTGGAATTCATGGGGCAGGAATGCGCGGGCGAACCCGCAGTCCAACCGGCCATTGGAGATGGCATCCAACATGCCGATCTCTCCAGCCACCTTCAGTGGATGGTTGAACGCCGGCACCAGCGCCCCGGTAATCAACCTGGCTCGACTCGTGCGCTGGGAAGCGGCGGTCAAAAAGATATGTGGGGCCGGACTGTAGCCACCGTAGGGTTCGAAGTAGTGTTCGACGGTGCGGACATGGGTATATCCCAATTCATCGCAAAGACCACACAGGTCTAGGGACTCATTCCAATACTGCTGGGCAGATTTCTCATCGGGAGAAACATCGGGGAAAAACTGTAGTCCAAATTCCATCTTCTCAACCTTCTCAACAACCGCGGAAGCCAGGGATTAGTGCATCTGGGCTCCGCCATCCACGACCATCGTCTGTCCGGTCATAAAATCGCTGTCAGTGGAGCACAGAAACAGAACCGCTCCCACCAGATCCTGGGGACCTTCGAGCCGTTTCAGAGATCTAGCCTGCATGCGGGTCTCGAACCGTAGCAGTTTATCTTCGTCGTCATCGTCCATGCTCACAGTCAGGCCGGGGGCTATGGCGTTCACGTTGATGTTGTAGTCTCCCAACTCCCTGGCCAGTGACCTAGTCAACCCGATGACCCCAGCTTTTGAGGTAACGTAGTGCAGCATCTGGGTTGAGCCGTTGAACACGGTCCCAGAGCTTATGTTAACTATCTTCCCGCTACCTTGTGCCTTCATGTGAGGCACCACGGCCCGACAGCACAGGAAAACTCCGCGAAGGTTTACCCCCATCAGACGGTCCCACTCCTCAACAGGTATCTCTTCGAACGGCCCCCTAGTCACTGCGGGACGTTGGTAGATCGCAGCGTTATTTATGAGGCCATCGATACGTCCGAATCTTTCCATAGTCAACCGCGCCATAGTGTCGCTAGACTCGGGTTGGGACACGTCGGTAGTCACCGCCAGAGCGTCGTGCCCGGCTTCCCCCAGGGATGCAGCGACCGCATCGGCGCCTTGTCCATCGATATCCGCCACGACAACCCGCGCTCCTTCCGCCGCCAGACCTTCACAGTAAGCGAGTCCGATGCCGTGGGCTCCACCGGTAACAATCAATACCTGGTCTTTAAGCCTATCCATCTCACTATCCCTCTAGTCTGTCTTAGTTCTACCGGGCTTACTCGCCGGGAGATTGATTCCTTACTATACGACGCCGGAATAGTACGTCCCAGCAAGCAGCTTGTCCACTTCTGTAGACAACAACTCCGCAGTGATATAATCACGGCGCAAATTTCGGCACTGTACGGCCCTCACCCCCGGTCCATCTCCCTGAGGGAGAGGGGTGCCTACCACGGAACAGAAGACGAATTGAGGGCCGCGCGTTCCAGTCAAACTGCTAATCATAGGGAGAAGTGTTCTGATGAGCCAAAAACTCTGTATATCAGCGGATTCCCACGTTGTTGAATCGGCGGAGTTCTTCGAGCCGTTGGAAGAACTATTCGGCGATAAAGCCCCCAAGATGGTGACGGTGGACCCAGCCCGTGGCCCACAACTCAGCCTGGGTAACGGCAAGCTGGGCATCGGCCTATCCGGCTTCTTCATGCAGAACGTGGACTTCACCACCCAGGAAGCCCAGGACATGCGCCGGTTGGGCTACGAACTTGCCCGGCCTGGTTGCTACGATGTGGCGGAGCGGCTGAATGACCAGGAACTGGACGGTCTTGCCGCCGAGATTATCTACCCCAGCGTGATATTCAACGTCTACCAGGTCGAGGATCTGGATATCGTCAAAGCGTCGTTCTCGCTGTACAACGATTGGGTTGCCGACTACTGCCGTCAGGCGCCGGACCGGTTGTTCCCCTTAGCCAGCATCCAACTGTATGACCTGGACGAAGCAATCAAAGAGATGGAGCGGTCCAAGAAGCTGGGACATGTCGGCATCTCCATAGCCGCCACCGCCCCTCCGGACAAGCTGTACTCCGACCCTTACTACGATAAGTTCTGGGAAGCGGCCCAGGCCATGAATATGCCAATTCATTGGCATATCTTCACCGGCGCTACCGACAACCACGGTCTCCCTTTCCGCCAAGCGGGCAGCGCCCTGTCATTCGCCGGGGTCATGTTCACCATCGCCGACATCATCCAATCCGGGGTATGCGAGCGGTACCCCGGCCTGCGGTTCGTGGTGACCGAGTTCGAGACCGGCTGGGTGGGAATCATGCTGAAGCGCCTGGACTGGGCCTACGTCAGAGGCGGCGGAGAGAAGGTCTTCGGACTGCCGATGCTACCCAGCGAGTATTGGAAGCGCAATTTCCGGGTGACTTTCGAGGACGACCCGTTGGGCATCATGACCAGGGACTTCATCGGCACCAGCACCATGATGTGGGGCAGCGACTACCCCCACGGCGACTCGATATTCCCTCACTCTCAGCAAGTGCTGAGCGAGATTCTTTCAGACTGCACACCGGAAGAACGATACGAGCTAACGGTGAAAAACGTGGTTGAGCTTTACAACCTGCCCTTCGAACTGGAGGGACCGGATCAAGCCGCGCTAAACTTCATACCAACGCCGGAAGTTAAGACCTGGCAGAACGCGTTACCTTTGCGGGGAGCAGTAAGCCGGGTTTAGTTAGCGCGCGTCTATCAGACCAGTAGTCAGCCCTGTACGGCCTACAACCCGTACAGGGCTTTTGCATTCGCGTCCAGGAACTTATCCACTGTGGCCGGAGCGATTTTCGCGTCTTCTCTGAGCTTGCGTAGAGCAATCAACTCCGAAGATGTGTCATTGTGGCCGTAATCGGTACCTATGATGATGTTCTCGTCGCCAACCGTGTCTACGACGTAGGCGATGTCGTCGGCGGTCTGGCAGGCCACGTACATTCGATTTTCCCGAAGCGTGTCCTTGCCCAGCCAGGTCTTGCCGATTCTACGGAACCGGAGCTCCATATCGTTGAGGGCGTAAGGTATCCACTGGGAACTCACCTCGATGAACCCCCACCGCAAGTCCGGAAACTTCTCCGGGATTCCCTTCATAAGCAGGTCGTGGAAAGCTCCAACCACGGGCAACTTGAATTGGGCGAACCCCGAATCCTGGCTGAAGATGTCGTACATGTCGAAGTTCCCGGTGCTGGCGTGGACGCAGATGGGAAGGTCCAGCTTGGCGGCCTCCTGGTACAAGGGGAAATTGTAGGTGTTGGATAGCCGCTGATCCCCGTCTAGCGAACGCATATAGACACCGCAGGCCCCGTTTTCCTTGCCGAAGTGGAGTTCTTCTATCGCCTTATCCATGTTCATGACCGGCGGGACCACCACCCAGCGCAGTCTGCCGCCACCCTTTCGCCAGATGTCAGCCAGCCACCGGTTATAACCCTTACACAAGGCAACTTCGGCATCAGGACGCCGGGTGAGGGGTCTCAAAAAGATGGTCGGGTAGAGGACGTGGGTATCCACACCCAGTTCGTCCATGTGAGCCAAACGGGCGTCGATGTCCGACATCTCCCGTGCCTCGTCGGGAGTGTCCAAGCCGATGTTGCTGTTCTTGGCGAAGGTTCGGCCTTCAACCATCCAGTATTCCCGGTTCCCCCCGTCCTTGGGCACCACCACCTCCGGCCGAAACGATGCTTCGGCGTCAGGTATGAACTCCCAGGTGCGTTCCGTTTCTACGACATGGGCATCAGAGTCTATCACTACCATCGTCTGTCCATCCTTATCAGGTTTATGCCGGTGGGACTCATTGAGCCGGTATGGCGACCCGGACATTATAGGTTCGTGGATAGGCAGATGCCACCACATCGATGTTCAGGCGTGCCGAGAGAAGGTGGACGGAACGCCTTGATTCACCCGGAGCGAGCGGGGATCGTAGAGGGCGGAGGCATCTGGCCTTGGGTAGTTGACACCACAAGGTGTGAGGGAGGCAAGAGAACGGTCAGCATCATTCAGGAAGACCCGGACGTCCCAATTAACCCCGGAACCGGACATGGAAGGGAAACATCTAGCCGGCGCTACGCCGAAGCATTGCCCGTCAAATACGAGCAGTTCACCGGTTTTGGCCCTGTCGAAAAA
>CAXEOX010000102.1:0-11283 GCA_963997925.1 uncultured bacterium | reverse complement strand
GTTGGTGCCGGGAGAGGGACTCGAACCCACACACCTTTTAAAGTAGCGGATTTTAAGTCCGCCGCGTCTGCCATTCCGCCATCCCGGCTAATCGCGCATCAAGAACCAAGACAGGCTCGAGAGACGATAGGTTTTAGAGGCCGTTTCAGTCCGTTCGGACGGGCGAATGGTGGTGGGTGATATTTGATCGTTGGTTCAGATCCGGAGGGTTGCTTCTCACGGAGCGAGTGACTTTTTGTGCTCCGGCTGTCTAGCAATGAGTTATCATTCTTGAACTGGTCCAGGGGCTTTATTGAGTTGGAGGCGACGGGCGGATTCGAACCGCCGAATAGAGGTTTTGCAGACCTCCGCCTTAGTCCACTTGGCTACGTCGCCCCGAGCAACCAGCTTGGTGCCGAGGGCGGGATTTGAACCCACACAGGCTCACGCCCACGGCCCCCTCAAGACCGCGTGTCTACCAATTCCACCACCTCGGCCTATTGGCGCGCGAATCATTATATCATGACATCCGCCCGGAAACACGCCCAGGGACGCCTGGGTCTAAAGCTACAGGAATCGAGGGTCATGGGTGTTTTTGATATAATTGAGAGCGTTACCGATGGCGCGTCCGCCGACCGGTGAAAACATCCCCTTAACTTTTAGGAATTGTTCCGATTTGAAGCGTGCGAAGCTCGGTATGGAGCGGTATGGCCTTTACTGACCGAGACGATAGGAAACAGGTTCGCTTGACTGGATTCGACAACGAGCCGATGGCCCGGCTAGCTGAACAACGGCTCTGGCAGTCGGGTATACCCTGCATCACTCGCAGCATGAGAGGCGGCCCCGGACTCTGGGGTTCGGCCTACAATCTTCCTCATGACATCTACGTCTACGAGGCGGACCAAGTTGAGGCAAGGGAGTTGCTAGAACTGCCGGAGATCCCTGAAGGTGAATCGGAAGCCGCCCAGTCTCGAGGGCTGTCCGGCATCTGGTTGGCAGTGACCGTCGCCGCCATCGTTCTAACTCTGGGGGTTGTGATTCCCTGGTTCTCCAACCTAGCTGGTTGATTCTAGAGACGAACAATACCTAATCTACGTGCTTTGCGGAGTTCCTTTCTTATATATCTGGTAAGGACTTAGCGAGACATTCCCCCAAGGGTATAAAGAAGAGCCCGGCCCCGATACATCGGGGCCGGGCTCTTACTATTTCGTAGTCCAGAGTTCTAGGGATGTGGGAGGCGGCTGGATATTTAGTCGCGGCCCCTCAGCTTGGGGTCGAATATGTCCCTGAGGGCGTCTCCCAGCAGGTTGAACCCCAGCACCACCACAAATATTGCCAGGCCAGGGAATATACCTACCCAAGGAGCGGTTTTGAGGTGTTCTTGAGAAGCTCTAGTTAGCATCCCTCCCCAACTTGGTACGTCAGGTGGTGAGCCTACCCCTAGGAAACTCAGGGAGGCCTCGATAATGATAGCGAACCCCAAGTAGTAAGTGGCCATTATCAGGTAAGTGGCGAAGCAGTTAGGTGCGATGTGCCAGAAAATGATGCGCGTGGAAGAGGCACCTATCGCTCGGGCTGCTAGGACGTAGTCCAATTCCTTGAGTGTCAATACCTGGGACCGGATGGTACGGACCACCGGCGCCAACATTCCTATGACGATGGCGATGATTACGTTATTTAAAGAGGGACCCAGAACAGCCATGATGGCCAAGGCAATGATGAGACCGGGCAAGGCCATCAAGGCGTCGACGAAACGCTGAAAGGCCATGTCAACCTTGCCCCCGGCGTAGGTACTGGCAATGCCCAAAAGGAAACCAGCAGTAATCCCAATCAGGACGCTGCCGACACCAACGTAGAGGGAAACCCGCGCTCCGACGATTACGCGACTGAAGACGTCCCTACCCAAGGCGTCAGCTCCCAATAGGAAGGGGGCCCCTGGGCCCGGGGAGCCGGGTGATGCGTGGACGTAATCGCCATGTGTGTCGCGTTCATCGTAAGGTGCAATCACAGGTGCCAAGATCGCCAATACGAACAATATCACGGTGATTATTCCACCGATCGCTCCCAATGGCTTACGCCTAGAGAAATCGACTAACCATCTAGTCGATCGAGCCGTCTGCGTGAGCAACGCGGCGCGCTTGGATGGGATAGGAGCAACTACTGTATCTCGGTCGTCGATCATGGGC
The DNA here is from genome assembly GCA_963997925.1 of uncultured bacterium. Taxonomy (GTDB): domain Bacteria; phylum Chloroflexota; class Dehalococcoidia; order Lucifugimonadales; family UBA3495; genus UBA11650. The sequence goes on along the minus strand of CAXEOX010000102.1, from coordinate 9,118 downwards.
TTCTCCGATGTCGAGATGATATCAACTATATCGGATCCTGGGGTCTATTATCCCGTATAATATGTCGATCACCAGATTCAAGGCCAATACCACCGCCGCTGCGAGGAGGACCACGCCTTGGAGGACTATAAAGTCCCGGTGGATGATTGCATCCACCAGGTACAGACCTATCCCTGGAATCACAAAGATGGACTCGATGATAATCACTCCACCTAATAGTCGGCCGAATTGGTAGCCCGAGATGGTGATTACAGGAAGTAAGGCGTTCTTCATAGCGTGCCGAATGATGACAGTCCGCTCCCGGAGACCTTTGGAGCGGGCGGTCCGCATATAGTCCTCGCGCAACACCTCTAGCATCGCTGAGCGTGTCACCCGGGCGGTGAAGGCCATGTCATGGAAAGCCAACGCCAGTGCCGGGAAGAAAAGCTGTTGCAGGTTGCGCAGGGGGTCACCAGTTAAAGTGGCGTATTCCAATGGAGGCAACCAATCGAGCCCATAAGCTAGCGCATACACCGTGAGAAGCCCTATCCAGAAACTCGGCATAGCTATCCCAATCAGAGCGAAAACCCGGCTAGCGTAGTCTATTTTGGTGTCTTGCTTCACTGCAGAGATAATCCCCAGGGGTACGGCCGCCACGAAGGCCATCAGGATTGCTAGCACAGCCAACTCTATGGTGACCGGGAACCGTTCCTTCAGGTCGTCGATTATGGGATTCTTGTACCAGAGAGACGTGCCCATGTCGCCTTTCATCAGGTCCCAGACCCAAGAGCCGTACTGGACATGTATGGGACGGTCCAGTCCCATCTTCGCACGAAGCTTGTCTATGTCCGCTGTGGTGACTTTCCCCGTCCCGTCTTCGTCTCCGGTAAGGAGCATCATGGCCGCGTCCCCAGGCACGATCCAGAACAAGGCGAACACCATGATTGTGGCCAAGAATAGTGTTGGTATGAAGAGGAAAAGCCTTCTGCTAGCGTACTGCCACATTATTTCTCCAGGAAATCACTTTGAGCTGCATCAGGTCGGACAATTGCGCAGTTGGAATCGGAAAAAACGAGGGCGGGTAAGGCTCCGCCCTCGTTCAGGGTCGAGACTAAACTAACATATTGGGCCGTAGGTTTCCGCGTTTATTAGACCTACGGGACGTATCCCGGTGTGGTAGGCATTTTAGCGTCCGGGTCCCAATACACGTGGTCCCACTTGTGGACCAACTGGACTGTCATCGGCGCATGCCAGTTCCGTAACCGGTAGTCGAACGTAGCTCCAGACGAATTCCACCACAGAGGCACTATGTGGCTCCGTCCTTCGTGTAGCACGTCGGCGAATTGTTTAATCAACTCCTTGCGTTTGGTTGGGTCCTGCTCCATGTTCTGGTCAACCATCAGTTGGTCGGTCCTGGGATCGTTCCAGTTGTGAGGGTTGCGGAGCACGTCCTGAAGGAAGAACTGGTTGATGATATCACCGGGGTCCGTGATGATTATCCCGGTATTGACCAGTGACATGGAATGGTTGCCGTCTCTCATCTTGACGTACATCGTCGCCAGGTCAACCGCGTCCAGAGTTATGTCAGCGATTCCATCACGTCTGAACTGGGCGGCAACCTGTTCGGCGGCTTTCATGCTTGACCCGGCATTAAGCCCGTTGATCTTGAGGTTCGGGATTCCGTCGGGGAAACCGGCCTTGGTCAACAGTTTCTTGGCCTCGGCCAGGTCTACGTCCTTGTCCGTCCGGTAACCCGGTTTACCCTCTTTGGCGAACTTGGTAGAGTCCTCCACGAAACCAGGGCTAAAGAATGTACCCGGGACTCCGAAACCTCTATAGGCGACCTTGCCAAATTCTGGCCGGTTCAGAGCAAGATAGAATGCCTTTCTCAGATCGGGATTGTCGAAAGGAGGCCTATCGTTCCTCAGCCAGAGAAATGCGATACCGACGCCGTCCAAGATGGAGGCCCGCATAACCCCTTTCGTATCGATTTCCAGCTGTTCCATATTCCACGGGGTGTTGCCGCTGGTCCAGGGCAGGAAGCTCCCGAAGGCCTGTCCAGCCTTCCATGCGGCCAACCGCCTGGCCTCGTCCCTAACGGTGAATACCTTCAAACCATCGAAAAAGGGGCGGGGACCTTTAAAGTAGGCGTCGTTCCTTTCGAATTCGAAATTGTTGTCTTTCTTCCAACTCTTGAAGATCCACGGGCCGGAGCCGTATGACTTCTCGGGACAGCAGTTAAAGTCGTCCTGAGAAACTGTCTCCAGGGCCTTGGGGTACATCTTGAAGTAGTCGGTAGCCATGTTGGGGATGAATGTGGCGGTGGGGAACATCAGAGGGACTTTGATGGTGTATTTATCGACCACCTCTGCGGCCCCGTGTTCGTGGACCGTCCTAAGGTAACCGGTCCGGGCCCTTAGAGCGTCTGGCATCGTGATGCGGTCTAGACTGAATTTTATGTCTGCGGAGGTGACTTCTCCGCGGCCCTTACTCCACTGGACGCCCTCGTGCAGTCGGAACGTGTAAACGTCGCCTGCTTCGTTCACTTCCCATGTCTCGGCTAGATCACCGATAATCTCGGTGGGGTTGACAGGATCGTATTCCACCAATCCATTGAATCGTGGACTCGATGGGGTGAGGACAGTGTTCAAGCTACCGCCGTAATGGACATCCCAGAAACCCGGGTTTCTGATAGCCATTAGTGGGAAGACGCCTTTGTAATGTTTGCCAGCGGCTATGTCCTCCCACGCCGCCCTTTCTTTGGCCGAAGCAGGCGCCGGTGCGGGGGTCGCAATGACCATGACATCTTTGTAAACCTCTTTAACGACCTCTTTCTCTACGATCACTTCCTTGGTTACTTCTTTAATGACCTCTTTGATTACCGGGACTTCTTTAATGACCTCTTTGATTACTTCCTTCTCCACCACAACCGGTTCCGCTGAGGAACCGCAAGCGGTGGCGAACAGCAGGACGAGCAAAAGAGGGGTAAAAAGGACTGCGCGCTTGTTCAAGAACCAATGATGCATCTCATACCATCCTTCAGGTTAAGTTGTAGCCGTAACCCGGATCGGGAACTGGGAAGACGTATTATTCAGAAAACCCGTAAATGTAGCCCAAAAAGAACCCGGCTTCGATTGTTAGCAAGCCCATCGAAGTTGTGGTTCAATGTAAACTATCAGCAAATCAGATGTCAATTACATATGAAATTCAAATAGTATAGTAAGTTAACTATTGTGGAACAGCTGAAATTAAAGCAAGTTATTGAACAGTACAACTATAATACCAACCTTGCTTAAGGTAATACTTGTAAGACATGTGCGATTCGGTCGGTTTGGCCTTGATAGCGACGTTTCGAACATGGGAGAGACTAGGGATTGACGGCGTTGCAGCAGCAGCCTACACTCGATATTAGAAAACTTGATGATTATCGCGGGGAGATTCACCCGCAGGATGGAACCGGCCTTTGGTACAAGTCAGGGAACAAGTTCGCGTTTGCCGGGTCTGCGGCCACTTAAATCCCTCGAACGATTCAACTAGATGCATCAACTGCTGGTCGTTCCTGACCGGTATTGACCTAGTCCCCAGAGATCAGGCACCGCAGCGCTCCCGATTACCCAAACTCCACGTCTGGCGCAGGCGCTACTTATACTCTGTGCTGGTGGCTACGCTGGCGTTGATTATTTGGCCGATCGCAAACCGGCTCGACCCCGTACCTCTTTTGTTTGCTCCGCCTGGCGCATCGTCAATTGCCGAACCATCTACCGGTTCCAACGCTTGGCCCCAAAGTAGAAATGGTTCTCGTAACACCGGCTATACCTCGGCTGAAGCACCCCTTCCGGATAAGGTGAGGTGGACTTATACCTCTCCTGAACCCCTGATAAACTCCCCCTCCGTCGTGGATGGACGCGTCTATCTCGCAATGGAAGACGACCGCACCATTGCACTGGACGTCCAATCAGGAAATGTGCTGTGGGAGTATGACAGCGGGTGGCCTTCCAGCTCGACGCCTGCTGTAACCGGGGGTACGGTAATTTCCGCGGTACGCCCGGGAATCGTCGTGGCTCTGGACCGGTTCACCGGCAAGCTGAAGTGGGAAAACATAACGGGCAGTCCGATACTCTCATCTCCAGTTATCGCGGACGGCACGGTCTATATAGGGTCAGCGGATAGCAGCGTACATGCTTTGGATGTGGCCACTGGAAAAACCCGCTGGGTATTCCCTACTGGATCCTGGGTCGTCGAAGGACCCGCCTATGCCGATGGGACGCTGACCGTGGCTTCACTGGACAGCGAGCTATACATAATAGGCGACCGGACGGCGCGCCGGCAGTTGATTTACGATACGGGCCGAGGCAGGCACATCTCCGGAGGTCCGGCTGTCCAAGGGGATAAGGTTTACGTCGGCACTGAAGATGGCAGTATCTGGGCATTGGACCGGAAAGCAAGGACCTACCCGTTCGAGAGAGGCCTACTCTTTTGGAAGGTGAACTTCTATATATGGGGGATTATCGACGCACCCATACAGAAGGGCACCATATGGACGAACCGGGTGGTATCCGGCATGACCAAGGGTATCGCGGTCGCTCCCGATGCGGCGTATGCCGGCGGCCGGACAGGCAAGGTTAGCGCGGTGGACCTTGAATCCGGCGACGAGATTTGGGTGACCAACCTGGACAGTGAGGTGACCTCATCTCCTACGGTGGCGGGCAAGACGGTTATGGTGGGAACTATGGATGGCCGCGTTGTTGGGTTGGACCGGGTCTCCGGAGAGATTGCTTGGGAATTTCAGACGGGCGGCAAGGTCACTGCCAGTCCCGTTGTGGCTGAAAACACTCTCTTCATTACGTCGACTGACGGAAATCTATACGCTATCCAGGGTCCTTAACTCCGAAAGCGGGTCATAGGCGATCGGTCTCTGGGTAGGGATCTAGTCTTCATCTTCAGAACGGGAGAACAACATGGGCAGATTGGACGGCCGTGTTGCGATAATCACCGGCGCTAGCCGCGGTATAGGCAGTGAGATTGCCCGGCTGTTTGCCGCAGAGGGCAGCAGCGTCATCTGTGCGGCCCGCACTCTGCACGAGGGAGATCATCAACTGGAAGGCTCCCTGGAAAAGACCGTTGGCGAGATTCGCGAAGCCGGCGGCGAGGCCACTTCGGTCGCGGTTAATATATCCCTCCCCGAAGATTGTGAGCAGTTGGTCCAAGCCGCAAGGGACACCTACGGAACGGTGGACGTGTTGGTGAACAACGCTGCGTTGACCTATTACTATCCTATCAAAGACTTTCCGGTGAACCGCTGGATGCGCTCTTGGGCGGTGAATTTCCATGCCCCCTTCCTGTTGAGCAAATTGGTTCTTGAGGACATGGTCCGCCGGGGCAGCGGCAGTATCATTAATATTTCGTCAGGGTCGGCAGTCGGGCCCGGACGGGGACCCTACCCAGACACAACTGCCGACGGAGGCGGGGCCTGTTACGGCGCAGAGAAGGCGGCATTGGAACGGTTCACCCAGGGCCTGGCAATCGAGGTCTATGACAACGGCATCTCCGTAACGTCGCTCGCGCCTTCCCAGGTGGTAGCCACACCGGGTACGGTCTTTCATAACCTGGTCACCGGGATGGACGATCCCCTGAGCGAGAGCCCGGAGTTGATGGCCAAAGCGGCCCTGCTTTTGGCCAGTGAACCCTTGGACCTGGTTACGGGACGGGTCACTTACAGCCAGCAGATACTCATGGAGTTCGGATGGCTCACGGAAGGCAAGGGCCGGGGAGTTGACGCGGATAGGCCCGGCACCGGATTCAGTCAGATCTGACGTTCCGCCGGTTTTCCTTCCCTTGATTCGCTTGCAACTCGCTTCTAAGTTCCCCATCGGTCTCCGGTTTCAACACCCTCTAAGCGAGGCAGTTCATGTCTGTTAGGTTCGGCGTTCTACTGATTCCTTCTCCGTCATTCACTGCCAGGGTCTACCGCGCGCGCCAGCTTATCTGTGGCCAATACGGAGCGTGGGCCGCTGAGATGCATATGTTGCATCTGACGGTGGCCGCCTTCTTCGAGTGCTCCGAGGATGCCTTGGCGGAGGTTGACTCCGGTTTGACGGCCATCGCTGATCTAAGCCGCCAAAGAGACTCCCAGTTTCCGCTGAATAATCAGGGTGTCGCCGGTGGGGATGGGGGCATCTTCCTCGACCTATCCGGACCCCAAAAGCCGGAGGCGTTACATCAGCTTCATGGGGAGGTGGTTGGCCTGCTGCGTAATACATCCGGCGCCACCCTGGAGATGGAGCACGTTGAAGGGGATTATCGGCCCCACGTCCCTTTGATGCAGTACGCCAAGCTGCCTACAGATGTGATGTCCGACGCCTTGGAGTTCGCTCGAGGAGTGGTTGGCGACCTGGCAGTTCCGGAGTCAACCACCGCTTGGCGATTGCTGCTGGTCCGTTTCCAATCTCAGGCCGCTGGAGAAGATTGGAGCGGAGGCCGGTGGGCGGCCGACCTTAGCTGGGATATAGTTTCCAGCTATCCTTTATAATCCTAAATTGTTCGGCGGCCTTTGGAATGGGAACTTGTAATTCCAAGGAGAAAATCGACGAGGAATCTGGGATGGAAGGCGTGCCCGCTACCCCAGATTCCTCCCGGTGATCGAAATGACATTATCATGGGTTAGACTGCTCCGATGCGACTCAGAATAATAGTAATAGAGGATGATAACAATGAAGACCACCACTAAATTGCGGCAACTATTGGCGTCGGACCAGATGGTCGTCGCCCCATTCGTGATGAACGCTTTGCATGCGAAGATTGCCCAATCGGTGGGCTTCGACGCAGTCTACATGACGGGCTCTGGCACCTCGGCTGAAAAAGGTTTTCCCGATGTGGGTATGTTGACCATGACGGAGATGGTGGGCAACGCCAAGTACATCGCCAACGCCGTTGACGTGCCGGTTATCTGCGATGCGGACACCGGATACGGGAATCCCCTCAACGTGCAGCGAACGGTGCGGGAGTACGAGGCTGCCGGGGTGGCGGGCATACATATTGAGGACCAGCTTTTCCCCAAGAAATGCGGCTTCTTCGATGGCAAGCAGGTTATATCGTCTGAGGAGATGGTGCATAAGATTCACGCCGCCTTGGACGCCAGGACCGACCCGGATTTTGTCGTCATCGCCCGCTGCGACGCCTACGCCGTCACCGGCTGGGAAGATACCGTGCGTCGATGCAAGGAGTATAGCGACGCCGGTGCGGACGTAGTGTTCGTCGACGGAATCAAGTCGGAGGAAGACTTGCAAGCCTATGCAAAGGATCTGCCCAACTTGCACCGGATGTATAACGGAGACCTATTCTCGACCCAGGAAGTGGCGGCCCTTGGTTACAAGCTAATGATTTGCGGCGGCACCATATGGTTGATCTACCAGCAACTTCGGGATTCCTTCGCGGAGTTGAAGGCCACGGGGAAGGTGGACACCTCCCGTTACGGCAGCAGATTAGAGGTAGCCAATCTGCTGGGTCTGCAAGAAGTCTATGAGCTAGAAAGCAAGTACGGCGTGAACTAGGTGACCGTGCCCTAGAGCCCGTATCGACGATGTGGTTTGACAGGGCCGCCACGAATAGGAGTAGAATTCGAACGGCCCTGGCCAGCCATTAACCAATATCAAACGGAGGTGGACCATGGCTCGCTATATGATTCAGGCTTCGTACTCTACCCAGGGAATCGCCGACCTTGTCAGCAACCCCCAGGACCGGGCCGCCGCGGTTCGGCCTCTGGTTGAAAGACTGGGGGGCAAGCTGGAGAGCTTCGACTTCGCCTTTGGTGACTTCGACGCAGTGGTTATCTTAGAGGTGCCTAATAACGTAGCGGCGGCCAGCATCGCCATGGCCGTTGGCGCGTCAGGGGCCATCTCCTCGCTAAAAACCACCGTCCTAGTTTCCATGGAAGAGGCAATGGAGGCCATGCGGCAGGCGAGCGGCGTGGACTACAGGCCACCGGGAGCCTAACCGGCTACCAAACTTACCACAGAGTACACGGAGGGCTCAGAGTAAAAGACTAAAAACCCTGCGCTCTCCGCGCCTCTGCGGTGAGAAAAGATAGATGCATTGGCTGTCCTCTACCAACCGGTCAGTCCTGTGGTATCAGCGGCATCACCTGCTTGGAAAACTGCTCCATCGCCTCATCTACCGCTGCCACGCTATCTCCGGGGAAGCCCAGGATGAAGTTGCGGATGCCTAGGTCCTGGTATTGGCGCAGGTCGGCAGCGATCTGTTCGGCGCGGCCGCTCATCATGCGGCGGGTAGCGCCTGGTGAATCGTCGAAAGTCACTCCGGTGCTGAAACACAGCGATACTGCGTCCTCGGGGCGTCCCGCCTCCATTGTTAATCTCCGAAGCCGGGTAATCTTCTCAGCCAACTCCTCCGGCTCCAGGATGGCCGGTGGACGCAAGCCTATAGGCATCCAACCGTCGCCGTACTTGGCGGCGCGGCGGATGGCCGGGTTGGTGTGGCCCCCGATCCAGATGGGCGGATGGGGTTTCTGAACCGGCTTGGGTTGGAATCCCGACTCCGATAGCTGATAGTGCTCCCCTTGAAACTCCGGGTTATCCTTGGTCCAAAGCTCCTTGAAGAGTTGGATGTATTCGTCGGTCACTGCGCCCCGTTGAGCGAAAGTGTCCAACCCCAGAGCCTTGAACTCCTCTTCCATCCATCCCACTCCGGCGCCCAGAATAAACCTTCCTTCCGACAGCACGTCAAGGGTAGAAATCATCTTGGCGGTCAACACCGGGTTTCGATACGGCAGTATAAGCACGTGGGTTCCCAACCGGATTTTTTGGGTGCAGCCCGCCAAGAAGTTCAGGGCGGCCAGGGGTTCGTAATAATCCTCGTCGGGGCGGAAGGTGGCTACGCCATTCGCAGCGTAGGGATAGAAGGAATCGACACTGCGAGGCAGGATTATGTGGTCGCTGACCCAAGCCGAGTCAAAACCCAGAGACTCGGCTCGCTGAGCCAGAGTCCGTAGGTTCGCCGGACTGGCCATGTCGCCCCGGCTGGGCATGGAAGTTCCGAAGGTTGTGGGCATCGTGAGGAAGCTCCTTGAATCAAACTACGTTAAGGTTGACACTAGCCACAAAAATTTGAGATAGATCCAACG
>CAXEOX010000101.1:0-11504 GCA_963997925.1 uncultured bacterium | reverse complement strand
AGGGAAAACTTCGGGAGAGTTTTTGTTGCGTTGCAGGAAATCACACGAGATAGGATAGAACAGTAGAATCAATACGATTCCGACATTAGTTTGATGCTCGGTTCAGATCTAGGCCCATAGCAACGCTGCTCCCAGGGATCTGGACCTCACAGCAAGGTGGCCTTGGATGCAGGTCTTACCATGAGCCCTAGCCCGACCTCGGATTCTGGATAGGTCTTGTCGGCCTCATACACCTTTAGCGTGGATGCACTCGCCGGACAACTCGGTGTTTGCACGTAGTGAGCACATGACCCTACCCCGTCTCTGCCGGAATGAACAACGCCAAGCCGCTTATTTCAGCCTATCGAGCCAGAAGTTAGCGCCCATCACCTCATAATGTAGACGCAAAATGGTAGGACGTACGCGACTGCACAACTCTAGTCAAGCGAATCATCACCGTTCTTGGTGACCCTTTTGGCAAGCTCAGGACAGGCTTGCCGAACCACCGCCCCGCTATCGCGGGGCAGGCGCAACTGAACCCCGTCAGTGCACCCGCCCTAGAAACTTCCCCACCTCAACCAGAAACTCGGCGGGGTTATCTCCTTGCACCAAGTGTCCGGCGTTGGAGATGGTCGTGGTGGTGCAGTCGGCAATCACTTGCCCCATTCGTTGCATAGTCTCATCGGCAAATATATCGCTACGGTCTCCCCGCAGCACCAGCGTGGGACAATCTATCTTTCCTACGCACTCCCACAACTGATCCGCGTTCCATCCCGGGGGACGAGCTCCGGGAGTTCGCATCACCTTGTCGTACTTCCAGGTCCACTTCCCGTCTTCGCGCTGGCGGATGCTATATTTCAATGCGCCCAAGACCTGCTCCTGGGTGCGGCCGGTATACTCCTGAACCCGTGACACAAACTCTTCGAAGGTGTCCAGTTCGTCCGGCAACTCTTTGAACTGCTGGATCCGGTTCGCGCCGGTGCCTTGGGTTTGGGGCCCGGTGTCGACGATTATCAGAGCCTTAAGAGCGCCGGGGTGGCGTGAGGCCCAGACGTAGGAATTCCGTCCGCCCATCGAATGGCCCATCAGCGTGAAACCGTCCAACCCAACGGCTTGGACGAACCCATCGATATCTTTCTGTTGGGCTTCCACCGAGTAATCTCCATCGCTGGCCCAGTCGCTGTCGCCGTGGCCGCGCTGGTCCAGAACTATGAGGTGAAATTGCTCAGAAAGGGCCAGGCTAACAAAGTCCCAGCTATGGGACTGCTGGCTGTTACCGTGAAGCATCAGGATGGTAGGGTTGGACGAATCGCCCCATTCCAAGTAATGGAAGTTCATCCCATCGACCTGCGCCGACTTGTCAGCCGGCTCGTTTTCCTGGGAAAAAGAGACTCCCATCTGTCTTGCCGCATCGTAAAGAGTTAAACCCAGGGAATGAGACGCCATTTGCCACCCTCCGAACCAAAGTCACGTTCATAATACCTTATAGTGTCAAGAAATTTGTTTCCCTTGGCGCACTGAGGTGCTATCATAGAGCATCCGGTGCACGGCCGATGTCTAAGGGCTGCCGCCTATTCAATAGCGATTAACGACCTGACTATAGGAGATGCAACCGCCATGACTAGCCAGTCAATCAGCCTGGAACTATCCCCTAGGGAGGTTACGGGTAAAAAAGTTAAGCAGTTGCGTCGCGAGGGCATGCTTCCGGTGCACCTGTATGGACCCGGAATCGAGGTCCAGCCATTGCAATGCGCGACTACCTCGGTGGTAGAGGTATTGGTCAAGGCCGGGGGAAACACGGCGGTGACCATCACCGTCCAGGGAAGCCAGGGCAGCCATCTGGCCTTCGCACGGGAGATTCAATGGGGTCCTCGTCGCGATGACATCCTACACGTCGATTTCTTGGCGGTGGATGCGTCACGCCCGGTTTCAGCCCAGGTACCCATCACGCTGATCGGGGATTCGCCAGGCGCACGAGCCGCTGGCGGTACCGTCATGCAACAACTCCGCGATTTGAGCGTGGAAGCACTGCCGCTTGAAGTTCCCAGAGAGCTTGAATTGGATCTGGCGAATCTGACCGACCCGGATGGCGTACTTCGAGCCGGAGATATAGCGATACCCAGCGGTGTGACTCTGTTGACCGATCCCGAAGATGTGGTAGTGCGGATCGAGGTACTCCGTGCCGTCGAAGCAGAGGTCTTCGGAGAGGCGGACGGAGCGGAAGCCGCATCGGAAGACGAAGGCGACCAAGAGGCCGAATAGTAGCGGCAATCAACAACTACAGATCGGAGGCCTCTCGATGTACCTGGTTTACCTTGGCGAATCCGGAAATACGGGCGTTAGCGTCGCCGACTCCAATCAGCCGCACCACGTTCATGTCGGTCTGCTGATTCACGAATCTCAATCGATATCAATCAAGGGCGAATTCGACGCCCTTTGCCGGCGTCATTTCGGGCGTCCGCTGGGAGAGGCCGGAACCCCCGATGAGATTCGCCCCAGCGACGTATTTCAGGGGCGCGGCGCCTTCACTTCCTGGACGGTTCAGAAAAGGCACGAGTTGATTCAGGACTGCCTGAGTATCCTGATCCGCCGGGAAACCCCATTGATCGCCGCCTACGTCGACAAGCAGGCGTTCGCGGATGCGCACACCAATGGAGACGGCCCCAACGCCGTTTGGCAGAACCCCTCAGAGATTGCCATGGGCCGGTTCCTCTTCGCCCTGAACATGTTGGTCGACGAATTGAACATGTCCGGATTGGACAGCAACCAACTGATGGAGTCCCAGTGGCCCGTCACCGACTTCGCAATGGTGGTCGCCGGTGACGGCAGGTCGGTGGAACCCCGATTCATGACCGAGTTTCTCAAGTCCGACGAGGGTATGGACTCCACCGCCCTACTGGGCAACTTCTGCTTCGTCGGCTCACAGCAATCGGCTTGCACTCAATTAGCCAACCTGTGTGCCTACTTCACCCGGCGCTGGCTCCAGAACCCCTCGTCGCCCCAAACCTATTTCGAAGCATTGCGGGACGGCAAAGTAGTACAAGTGATTTACAACGTCCAAGTGTAGCCGCTTATTATCACTCATAAAGTATCGCTAACCACGTAGGGGCAGGTTTGAAACCTGCCCCTACTCGCATCCGTGGCCGAACGCGTACCGCCACCTATTCCAGGCGATGCACTACGACCTTCACCCGCCCTTTATCATTACCCTCCGGAGCCATGCGCTCAACAGATCCACGGCTAAAACCAGAATCAGGTACCACATAATCAACAAAGCCAAGTCGGTGTAGTGGAAGAAGCTTAAGCTCAACCGGAACTCCCGGCCCAACCCACCCGCGCTGACAAAACCCACCACAACCGTGGTCCGGATAATAACCTCCCACCGGTAAAGCAGATATGTCAGGAAGTGGGGGAGGGCTTGGGGGAAGATGCTGTAGAGCAGCATCTGAAGGTTGCTCGCGCCAGCGGCCCGAAGCGCCCTAGCCGGACCCGGCTCCAGGTTTTCCACCACTTCGGCCGACAGGCGGCCCACCACTCCATAGTTGTGCACCGCTAAAGCCACCGCTCCAGGTAATATCCCAGGCGACAGAAAGAAAATAATTACCATCGCCCAGATTAGTTCGGGCACGGCCCGTGTCAGGGTGAAGACCAAGCGCACCACGTGATAGAGGACCGCCCCGGAACGGGACGGAGCGCCACCGAGATCTCCGTTGCTGATGTTGCGAGCTCCGGGCAAGAATGTCGGCAACACCGCTATACCAGTAAGAACGATGGCTAGGACGCTCATCGCCAGGGTATTCAGGGCAAGTCTCCCAGTCGCCAGCCAACGGTCTGCTTCCAGGAAGGCGGGACGGGCCGGTGTATCTACGCCACTCAACTGCCGGACGAAGTTGCCGGCGTTGCTCCAGGTTTTGGCCGATACCACGTCGGACGCACCGCTATCGGTAGCCACCAGGATATAGCCCCAGGACACCACTGCCAGCACAACGAATGCGTACAGGGAAGCCCGGGCAAACGTCATCGGGCGGTGGCGTGTCCGTGACGGCGGCGTTATGGAGGCAGGTTGTATCAAGACACCAAACTCCGACGCACCCGGGTGCTCCACAGATCCACCACTACCACCATGCCCACCATAAATAGCAGCAACGTCCACACTTGACCGAACAGCAGGTCGTTCAGGGAAAGTTGTATCTCGAATCCCAGGCCCCGTATCCCGACAAAGCTCATGATTGCCGCCGACCGGATAGCGCACTCCAACCGGTAAAAGGTGTAGCCCAGCAGCTCCGGCAAGGCCATCGGCAACCGGCCGTAGAGAAGAACCCGGAAGGGTGATGCGCCGGACGCCCTCAGAGAGCGCAACGGCTCTTCCGGCACTTGGTTGAACAACTCTGAGTAGATCCGTCCTAGGATTCCGGCATAGGGCAACGCTAGCGCCAGAATCACCGTCAACGATGACAACCCGAAGGCCGCAACGAATAACACCGCCCAGACCAGTTCATGTATCGATCTCATGGCCGCCAGGATGAAGCGCACGGCCACGGCGAGACCAAGACCCGTTCCGGGAGAACCGGACACGGAACCCGAGGCGATGACACCCAAGGGAAACCCTATCAGCACCGCCAGCGTGATTCCCGCCACGGCATATGCCAGGGTTTGCCAGCTCGCGGTTAAAGCTAGTCTAAGAAAACCGGGGGACAGGTCCGGTGGGAAAAGAGCGGATAGGAAATTCCAGAACGCCGCGACTCCACCGGTGTGAATCAGCGGCCCCTGCCAATCGACACTGGACAAGCTCCACAGGAAGACGCCAGCCAGCAATAGGGTCAGCAGGCGGCGGCTTTCCAGGAATCTCAGTTCTCGCCTCCCCAAACGAAGGGCTCGGATTGGTCCAGGTCGTAGAGCTTTTCCAACACCTGGTCCGTGACCTCTTCCGCTGGAATGTCGAACTCTATCCGCCCCTCTCGCAGGCCTATGACTCGGGAGAAGTGCTTACGCATCAGATGGGGCGAATGGATGCTGGCGATCAACGTCTTGCCGGAGACTCCGGCCAAAGCAGTCAGAATCTCCAGCAAGTCTTCGGCTCGGGCCGGGTCCAGGGACGACACCGGCTCATCAGCCAAGATTACGCGTGAACCTTGAACCATCAGGCGGGCCATGGCCACCCGCTGCTGCTCACCACCGGAGAGATGGGACGTTCGCTCGTGAATCTTATCGGCGATACCCATCTGCGCAAGAGCCGTTTCCGCTACATGGCGATCTTGCGGCCACACCAGGGAGATTAGCGAGCGGAACAAGCTCCATTGGCCCAGCCTTCCCGCCAGCACGTTGTGCAGCACAGACAGATGCGGCACCAAGTCGTATTGCTGGTGGATCAGACCCACCAGGCCCGCCTTTTCTTTTCCCGGCTTTTGATGCGTCAAGTCCCGCCCCGCCAAGAGCAAGTCCCCGCTGTCCGGTTGAATGACGCCCGCCAGCAAGTAAAGCAACGTGGTTTTGCCGCTCCCACTGGGGCCGGCCAAGGCCACTCGTTCACCCTGACCGATGGTGATGCTCAAAGGGGCAAGAGCTTGCACCCTCCCATAGCTCTTGGAGATACCGTCGGCTGCTATCAAGTGAGAACCGTTGAGACTGGCCGTACTCATTTCACGATCCCCAAGCCACGGGCCACCGACTCGATATTTCGGTAGTTCGAGTTATTGCTTTCGATGAAGCCCTCGGTGTTGAACAACTCCAGTATCTCCCCGTGCTCCTGCGTATTAAGCGCCAGCAATGCCTGGCGCAGTTTGCCGGAGAAACCCTCTCCGTAGACTTGGTCCAGATTGGGTCGTACCGTCCAGTTGTAGTCGAAGTAATCCGGCGTCGTGTAGAACTCACGCACCTTACTCCCGTCGACCTTGCCGTTGTTTACCGCCCGGTTCCATACGTCCTCACTCAGTACACCGACGTCGAAAGAGCCGCTTTGGACCAACTGCCACGTAAGATCATGGGAGCCTGAGAAGTTAGGCAGGGACTGGAAATCCTCGTCCGGATCGATTCCCGCCTGGGTCAGGAAGTAACGAGGCATCAAATGCCCGGACGTGGAACTCTCACTGCCGAACGTGATGGTCAAGCCCTGTGCCTGGTCTTTCAATTCGGCCAACGAGTCCATGGACAAACCTTCCCTAACGATGAATCGAGAATGAAATCTGGCGTCGTGCTCCCGCTGGGCGATGGCCTGAGCCCCCGGGGTCTGGAGTCTAGCCTGTACCCCGGTCAATCCGCCGAAAAAGGCCACCTGCAGTTCATCCTGGCTGAACGCCGTTACCACTGCGGCGTAGTCAATGCTGGGAACGTACTCAACCTGCACCCTCAGTTGCTGTGACAAATAGTCCGAAAACACCTGATACCTTCTCACCAACCGGTGCGTGTCTTGGTCGGGGATCCCGCCTACTCGCAGAACGGGTTGTGTAGAACCGCCGGAGCAGGCCGCCGATGCCAGTGTCAGCAATGCCACAAACACCATGATGGTGACAAATATCGATCTGGATTTTCGCAAAAAACACCGTTCTTCGCCCTAGATTGGAAAAACCGCATGAGATACCAGAGGCGGATCCATGGGATGTTTGGGTAGCCTAACGGCTTACCTGGGGGCAAAGACGGCAGCAGGTCGCGGAGGGTAAAGCAGCAGTATGCTTAAAAAAAACGCGCCCGGTGGGACCGCTGTACGGTCCAGGCCCCACAGGTCTGGACTCACGTAAAACCAGCGCCAGGCGGTGACGATAGGTTGACTGAGGTGATTTCCATATAAAGAACTCTAATATCACCCATAAATATTGTCAATCACTTAGGCTCGGCCTTACCCGATATAGATTCAGCAAAGGATAGGGTTTCCGCACCCGTCTTCACGTACGCCGGTCACGCTTTACAACGCCTTGGCGGGAGACTACAATCGGCTCAGGGATGAGAGAGCCGCACCGGCCTTCTCTCCCACATTGTTTTTCCCCCCTTCGACTGGAGGGAGCGCACATGGCACAGCCCAGTTACGTGTCCCGGGAAGGGCTGGAAAGATTGAAGTCCGAACTGGAGCAACTCCGCACGGTGCGCCGACAGGAGGCTGCCGATCGGATCCAACAGTCACGGGAGCGGGGAGGCGTCGAAAGCAACGCCGAATACGAAGATTCGAAGAACGAACTGGCCTTCATTGAAGGGCGCATCCTGACCCTGGACAGCATGATTAACAACGCCGTCATCATCCAAGAGGGTTCGGGAAGCGGAGACACCGTGGAGGTTGAGAATACCATCGCCGTTAAAGACCAAGACGGGCGGTCCATCAGATACACCATCGTCGGCAGTACCGAAGCCGACCCTTCCCAAGGCAAGATATCCAACGTATCCCCCATAGGTAAGAGTCTTTTGGGGAAACGTATAGGCGAGATTGCCGAGGTCGACGTACCATCCGGCAAAATCAGACTAGAAGTCATAGCAATTGAATAATCCCCACATAGCATCAACCGAATAATATGCCCGATCGAGAAGATGGCCTTCTGGCCAGCCGCTACAGCAAGCTAGACCACCTCCGCCAAAGCGGTATCGACCCCTACCCGCCACGTTTCGTCCGAACCTGCGACAACGCTGCCGCCACGGCCATGTTCGAAGCGGTGGAAAGTGACGACACACCCGAAACCACCACCCCCAGCATCTCCCTCGGCGGCCGGATCATGTCCATGCGAGTCATGGGCCGGGCTGCCTTTCTGGATATTCGGGACGGTTCCGGTACCATCCAGGCTTTGCTACGGGAAAACGTTCTGGGCGATGCCTACGGACTCTTAAAAGACCTAGACTTGGGCGACCACCTGGGTGTGTCCGGCCCGGTGATGCGAACCCGCACCGGCCAGGTCACCATCGAGGCCCACGAATTAACCATCACCTCCAAGGGTATGAAACCGCTGCCAGAGAAATTCCACGGTCTGCGGGACACGGAGACCCGGTACCGCCAAAGGTACTTGGACCTGATTGCCAACCCTGAAGTGATGCCCGTCTTCGCCATCCGCAGCAAGATTATCGAACGCATCCGGGCCTTCTTCCAAAGTCAGGGTTTTCTTGAAGTAGATACGCCGATCCTGGTGCCGGTGGCGGGAGGCGCCCACGCCCGCCCGTTCATCACCCACCACAACACTCTTGACCAGCAGCTCTACCTCCGCATCGCCACCGAGCTATACCTGAAACGATTAATCATCGGCGGGTTCGACAAGGTATATGAGCTGGGCCGCGTCTTTCGCAACGAGGGTATCGACCAGGATCACAACCCGGAGTTCACTCTCCTGGAGAGCTACCAAGCCTACGCCGACTACAACGACATCATGACCATGGTTGAGTCCCTGGTTTCCACGGTTGCCATGGAGGTCTTGGGGACCACCCAGGTCCAATATGGCGACCAACTCATAGACTTCGCACCGCCCTGGAAGCGGGTTGATTTTAGACAAGAGTTAAAGGACCTTAGCGGCGTAGACATCGATGCCTATACCGATGACGAGTCTTTGAAACACAGAGCCACCGAACTCGGCCTAGACATTGAGCCCAAAGACGGTCGAGCGAAGGTTATCGACAAGCTGTTCTCGAGCTATGTCGAACCCAGATTGGCGCAGCCCACCTTTGTGCTGGACTACCCAGTAATCATGTCTCCGCTGGCCAAAGCCAAGCCAGACTCCCCCGGCTATGTTGAGCGCTTCGAGGCCTTCGCCGCGGGCATGGAAATCGCCAACTCTTATACCGAGTTGAACGACCCAGCAGTACAACGAGAGCGGTTCGAAAACCAAGAGGCTCTCCGGCTAATGCTGGGCGATGATGAAACCGACCGCTTAGATGAGGACTTTCTCATCGCCCTGGAGTACGGCATGCCTCCCACCGGAGGATTGGGCATAGGCATCGACCGCCTGGTGATGCTTCTTGCCGGCCAAACGTCCATCAGAGACATCATGCTGTTCCCCCAGATGAGAACCCTTCAGCCAGGACAAGAGGAAGAATCCGAGTGATAGCCAAATGCAATCGTTCGTCCCCCACCCCCGTCCCTTCTCCCTCAGGGAGAGGGGTGGCCGCAAGCCGGGGTGAGGGCCGCCCCGGGCTCAACTGATATGCTCTCCATAGAACTCATACGCCGAGACCCCGAATTCGTGAAGAGCGCTCTGGAATCCAGGGGCGAGGAAGATCCCCTAGCCGAGATATTGACCCTGGACGTCACTAGGCGTCAGCTAATAACCGAGGGAGACGAGTTAAGAGCCCGCCGCAATCAGGTCAGCCGGCAAGTGGGTGAAGCCCGGCGCGACGGCCAGGAACCTCCGGCGGACATCGTTGCCGAGATGCGGCAAGTCGGGGACAGAATCAGCGAGCTTGAGCAGGAGTCGAAAAGCTTGGAAGAGCGCATCGACTCAATCCTGATGCGCCTGCCCAATATCCCCCTTCCCGACGTACCGAAAGGCTTGACCGAAGAGTCCAACGTCGTGATTCGCCAGTGGGGCGAGCCTGCTACCTTGGATTTCACGCCCATACCCCACTGGGACTTGGGAGAGCGACACGGAATCATCGACTTTGAGCGTGGCGTAAAGATTTCCGGCAGCCGCTTCTACACCATGTTCGGCGCCGGTGCCAAGCTGGAACGTTCTCTGATTGCCTGGATGCTGGATCTTCACACCCAGCAGCACGGCTACACCGAAGTTATGCTTCCGGCAGTGGTCAAGCGGGAAGTGATGGAGGGCGCAGGGAATCTGCCCAAATTCAGCGATTTCCTCTACCACGACGATAGCGCTGACCTGTGGATGATTCCCACCGCCGAGGTCCCCATCACTAACCTCTACCGGGATGAGATTATCCCTCCGGACACCCTGCCCCTTCGCTACGTTGCCCAAACCCCCTGCTTCCGTAACGAGCAGGCAGCCGCCGGCAGGGACACACGGGGCATCAAGCGGGTCCACCAGTTCAACAAGGTGGAGATGTACAAGTTCGTCACTCCAGAGACCTCCAACGACGAGTTGGAAGCCCTGGTAGCCGACGCCGAGGACGTCTGCCAGAAGCTGGAGCTACCTTACCGGGTGCTCCAACTCTGCACGGGGGACATCGGTTTCCAATCGGCCAAGACTTACGACATTGAAGTCTGGGCCGCTGGCAGCCAAGAGTGGCTTGAAGTCAGTTCCTGCTCCACTTGCACCGACTTCCAAGCTCGGCGAGCCCGCATCCGCTACCGGCCCGCCCAGGGAGAGCGCCCTCAACTGCCCCACACCATAAATGGCTCCGGGCTGGCTCTTCCTCGTGTGGTGATTGCCATTCTGGAGAACTACCAGCAGGCCGATGGCACCGTGGTGATACCAGAGGTGCTCCGTCCCTACACGGGCTTCGACACCATCCCGCCCCAGTAGCCATACAACCCGGGGGAGGAACATCATGTCCGGTATCTGGCCGGGAGACACCCAATGCGTTGTGATGCTGGGATTCGACGTCGACGGCGTTTCCTCCTGGTTGAACCGTGACCCCAACTTCGCCCAGCTTCCTAGCCTTATGTCCATGGCAGAATACGGTCCCAGCGTCGCCACTCCCCGCATCCTCGACATGCTGGACAACCACTCCATAAAGGCCAGCTTCTATGTGCCGGGCTACGTCGCCGAGACCCACGTTGAGATGGTCAAAGAAATAGCCCGCCGGGGCCACGAGATTGCCCACCACGGCTACATGCACGAGCCGCCAGCCACTTTGACGAAGGAAAGGGAAGAAGAGGTGCTGCACCAAGGCATCTCCATCCTGGGTGACATCACCGGAGAAGCGCCCCGTGGCTACCGTTCACCCAGTTGGGAATTGAGCGAGCATTCGGTGGATCTACTAGCCTCCCACGGCTTCCAGTACGACAGTAGCCTGATGGGCGACGACGCGCCCTATACGCTCAACGCCGGTACTCCCCAAAGCCTGGTGGAGATTCCCATACACTGGCTTCTGGACGACGCTCCCAACTTCGTCTACGCTCCCGCCACCGGACGTCTGGGTCCCATGCGCAACCCGGAGGAGGTCTACGGAACCTGGGCCGCCGAGTTTGAGGGACTATATCATTATGGCCGGGCCTTCACCCTAACCATGCACCCCCAATACATCGGCCGCCCCGGACGCCTGAGGATGCTGGAACAGTTAATCACCCACATCCGCACCTTCCCCAACGTGGAATTCATGCGGGCGATCGATGTGGCGGAGATGTGGACTTCCCCGTAAAAACATTGCTTTCCAGTCTCGTGTCCGCCGGGAAGACCGCCTGTCCAACCAGCGTGGCGATGTAAGATGAAAGCACCGGTAGGGCAACCCTACCGGTGCTTTATGTTCTGTTCTATCCAGCACTCCCACCGGAGGCTGGAGTGCCGTTATAGCACTTGAACTATGCATACCTAGAGTGAGTATCAACCAATCACTACGCACTAGAAGTGCCTGTCCGATGAGTTATCGGGCGTCGACCACACCCAGTTTTTGGACTAATTCGTCTAGCCGCGCTTCCAGGTCTGCGATCCGGGTTTCCTGTT
>CAXEOX010000100.1:0-11543 GCA_963997925.1 uncultured bacterium | reverse complement strand
GATGGCTTCCATGGCGAGGTAGGTATCTTAAGGTTGTTGAACTGCCAGTTACCCTAGTGAAACTACGCTGCCAGCAGCACAACCAGTCCGCGTTCTCGGTATAGTTGGACTCTACTCCGTCTCCCAATACCCAAGTTTTATTGGCATCCGGCATCACCGTAATCGGGATCGATGATTGGATCATTAACCTAGCTAATATCGCTTAGTGGACGGGGAGTTCGACTAGTGTTTTCCTCTTACCTTCTTGCCCCAGCCAGCCCCTCGATGCACAGCAGGCCTCGCGGCTGCTGGCCCTGTCAGGGACACTGATGCGCGGCGGCATGAAACTTGGCCGTCTGAACACATGTAATGCACATTAGCGACGTAGCCCGAAGTGGTGCATCGGGCGCATCGACACAACACTCTTGCCCAGAAGAAGGGAGGGGGAATCGCCGGCTAATGTATCGCTGCGGCGGGGGCGGCGGCCCTTTCGTTGACCAGATTTCCCTCTCGAAATCTGGAAAGAGAGAAAGGTTTTATCAACTCCGGCGTCTCTCCAGTGGCAATAAGCTCAGCGACACGTTTGCCTGCCACCGGGGCGGCTTTGAAACCCCAACTTCCCCAACCGCAGGACAAGATGAAGCCTTCAATGCCGTCCACCGGGCCCAAGATAGGCGCGTAGTCGGGAGTCATATCGCACAGCCCGGCCCATTGGCGTAGCACGTTGACATTTTTCAGACAAGGGAACATCTCCAGAGTGTTGGCCGCCAGTTCCTCCATTTGTTGGAAGGTGGAGCGTTGGCTGTAGCTGGGGTAGGGGTCCACGCCTCCGCCGATTACCACCTCACCCCGGTCGGTCTGGTACACATAGGCGTGGAGATTGGCCGAAGATATGGTCTTGTCCAAGAACGGTTTTAGTGGCTCGGTAACCATTGCTTGCAGCGCATGGGTGGTAATGGGCAATTCCAAATCGACCATCTTGGCGATCGTGGAGCTCCATCCCGCCGTGGCACTGATCACGGTGTTGGCTTTTACCAGACCCTGGCTGGTCTCCACCCCGGTTACCCGGCCATTGGTGCGGTCGATGCCGGTAACTTCGGTAAAGGGGTGTAGCTCCGCACCTTGTCTGTCGGCGCCACGACCGTAACCCCAAACAACGGCATCGTGGCGGATAACGCCGCAGGGCGGGTGGTACAGGGCTGCCAAGATGGGAAAGTGCTTGCCCTCCCTCAAATCTATGGATGGAACAAGCTTTTTTATCTCCTTTGGGCCGATCAGGCGGCTGTCCACCCCCAAGATACGGTTGAATTCGGTGCGCATCCTCAACCCGTAGACCGCCGAGTCGGTATGGCCCAAGTCCAAACGGCCCATTTGGTTGAACAGCAGGTTAAAGTTCAGCTCCTTGGCCAAGCCCTCGTACAGCTTGACGCTTTCGTTGAAGAAGGGAATCCCTTCGGGCGTCAGGTAATTGGAGCGGATAATAGCGGTGGTCCGAGCGCTAGCCCCTCCGCCCAGGTAGCCTTTGTCCAACACCGCCACATCGGTCACGCCCAGCTTTCCCAAGTAGTAGGCCGTAGACAATCCATGGACGCCGCCGCCGATAATGACCACCTCGTAGCGGTGCTTCAGTGGCTGCTTCCGCCACATCCTATTCTTTGCAAATATCTGGAACATATATGTCTTCCATCTCGGCGTGCTCTGCGGTGAAATTCCGTCAGCCTTGTAATTGATCCATTGCCTCGAAGCCCACGGGTGCGCCGCCGCAAACCTCGGCAGCTTCCACTAAGGCGTCCCACATGTACTCTCCGAACTCCCTCCCAAAGTACAATTGGTAGTTGGGCAGGTTGCCAAGGTCGATTCTGAGCAAGGTGCCGTGGATATCGGCAAACTTGGACTGGGCGCAACGCAGATTGGGGAATGCCGCGTCAGACGTGTTCAACTCAGAGATCATAGCTAGCAAGTGACTGGCCTGGGGGCCGGCAATGCTCACTCCAGCCAAAGCGGACGATATGTCCGGGGAATGAACGCATTGCCCAGAATCGTCTTTCAAGCCGTCGGCCAACCATGTCGCCAATCCGGTAGTTGCCACGCATATAATTTCGTCTTGGGCCAGTCGGCATAATGCCGCATTCGCGCCATGGATTCCGCCAGCATGGGCTTCCACGATTATTTCGCCTACGTCCGGAATCAAGGCTGTGGGGAAAACCCGGGAGACAAGTTGTTCCGCTTGGTCCCCCTTTATGACGAACTTGGCCCGTGGGCTGATGTCGCAAATGCCCAACGCTTCCCGCAAGTGCTTTGCTTCAGCCTCTGCCGAGCCGAAGTGTGCCGGTTGCTGCCAACCATCACGCTCCACCATTAACGCACCCAATAGCAAGTGCTTATGGTGCATGGCGCTACGCCTGATCGGATTGAACTGGGCCTGGTTTTGGGCGGTAATGCTCATTGCCTCAAAAGTTCCCCTTCCGGGTCGTAGAAGGGCTGAAGGGCGACCTGAGCTGGCTGGGGTACGCCATTAACCAGGACGCTGATCTGCGTACCGTCTTGGGCGAGTTCTGCCGGAACCCAGGCTAGGCCGAATCCCTTGTTCATGGTGGGACTAAAACGGGCGCTAGTTACCTTGCCGATCGGCTTGCCGCCCGACACCACGGGCACGCCGTCCTCAGGCACGTGCCAATTTTGCATGATGAAGCCCACAAGTTTGTTGCGCGGGCCCTGTTCCGATGCCAATTTCAGGCCTTCTCTGCCTATGAAGTCTTCCTTGTCGAATCGCACAACCCAGTCCATGCCGCTGTCCAGCGGATTGGAGGCAGCATCGGTGTCCTGGCCGACAATCACGTGCATCTTCTCCAGCCGCAAAATGCGCTGTGCCTCCAGTCCAAACGGAGCGATGCCAAATTCCCTCCCGGCCTCCATGATGGTTTCCCAAACATGTTGGCCGTACTCTGCGGGAACGTGAATCTCCCATCCCGTTTCTCCCACGAAACCGATGCGCAATAAGATGGCTGGTACCCCGGCAACGGCCCCTTGCGCCGATCTCATGTACCGGAAAGATTGCGCTGAGAGGTCGACGTCCGTTAGTTTGGTGAGAGTATCCCGGGCCCGGGGGCCGGCTACGTTTACGGCAGCGTAGGCCGAGGTGACGTTGGTAACGTGGGCACAGGAGCCGGTACCGGCCTGCCACCAGTTGAACCACTCTTCAATCAGGTCCACGTTGCCCGTGGTAGTGGTCACGAAGTAACGGTCTTCGGCCAACTTGGTCACAGTGCCGTCGTCCATGATGGTGCCGTTGTCGGAGCAAAGCAGACCGTAACGGATTCTGCCGACTCGGAGGTTGGAAAAGTGGTGGGTATACACCTTATCCAATAATGCGCCGGCGTCACGGCCGGTGACCTCCAACTTGCCCAAGGTGGTCACGTCGATGATGCCGACCCGTTGGCGAACGGCCAGACATTCCTCTTGGGGAGAGCCGTAGCTGTGGGCCCGCTGCCATGGCCCAAGATCAACCATTGAGGCGCCCAGGTCTCGATGATTCTGGTCCAGGGGCGTTCGCTTGACCGGCATGTGGGAGGGCCCGGCCAGGGCGGCTAGTGGTACTGGTTGTACCGGGGGCCTAGCCGTGGTGCCGCCCGTGTCGCCAATGGTGCGTCCGGTCTGTTGGGCGCATAAGCCAACCAGGGCTTTCAGGCACATCTTTCCCTGGCAAGGACCCATGGTAGCGGTACTGTACCGCTTTAGCATTTGGATGTCCTCGAACCCTTCTTCGATAGCTTGAGAGATGTCTTTGACTGTCACATCCTCGCAGAAGCAGACGAAGATTTTCTTTCCCCGGCTTTCTGTCGGAGCCTCGACCGGTGGAGCTGAGACCGGCGATGAAGGTATGATTCCTGGTTCGGTCTCCAAACCGTTTAGCCGCTGCCGGACCCGGCCAATCTCTTCTTGGTTGGAACCCGGGCCTGAAACCAGCCTTGCGGCCTCCAATCCAGCTAGCCTACCTTGAAGCAAAGCGGTTGCCAAATCGTGGACCCCTGTTACTTCGCCCGCTACGTAAACGCCGTTAGGCAAATCATGGGGAATCCCCTCGCCCGATTTCTCGTCGTAATCCAGCGAACCACCAGCGTGTTGGAGCAACGCGTTGGCGGGCTGGAAGCCACCGGCCATGCAAACCAGATCGCAGGTTATGCGGCGGGCAGGGCTATCAGGGCTTCTTGGACTCACACTGGCCACAACCACTGCCCTCACTCTTTTCTTTCCTGTGGCGTGGGTTATGGCGTGACCAGTTAATAACGGCACTCCGCGGGAAATTAGGGTAGTGGCGGCTTCCAGTCCGTGGGAATATGTTGGCCGCACGTCCACGACGGCAGCCACTTCCACGCCTGCGTTCAGCAGGTCCAGGGCAGCCTGGTAAGCTTGGTCGTTAACCGTCGCCACCACCACGGTGTTGCCCGGCTTGACGCCGTAAAGATGAATCAGGCGTTGGGCGGCTGTGGTCAGCATGATGCCCGGCAAGTCGTTGTTCTGGAACTGCAAAGGCACTTCGTAGGTACCGGTGGCCAATACGACACTCTTGGCCCGGACCTTAACTAGCTCATCGCCGTGGAGAATGGTCAGCAGATTGTCCTGGTATTGGGCAAATACCGTTGCCCCTGCAATAACCTCGATATTGGCCGACTCTATTACCCGTTGAATCAGCCTGCTGGCGACCTCCGGACCGGAACCGTCAACCAAGTCTGGAAGACCGCTGAAGTCCTTGGAGTTGAAGAGCAGGTGACCGCCCAATTCAGGTTGGTCGTCGATCAGGGTCACCCCTACGCCCTGCTCCGCCGCTCCTAATGCGGCCGCCAATCCAGCCGGACCGCCGCCGACCACCGCCACGTCTGAGTGGTGGTACCGGTGGCGGTAGGTGGTGACCGGATCTGCATCAATGTCGACGCTCCCTAGCCCGCCGACCCGGCGAATAACTCGTTGGGCCAGGCCCCAAAAGAACTTCGGCCGGTGAAACGCTTTGTAGTAGAAGCCCACCGGCATCAACCATTGCAGGCGGTCTAGGACAGATAGGAAGTCAAGGTTTAGGGAAGGCCAAGCGTTCTGGTGCCGGACATTCATGGCCTGCCGGACTTGCTGAGTGCATGCGCGAACGTTGGGCACACCGTCCACGTTAACCAGGCAGTTGGGGCAGCGGCCCGCCCCGCACAGAAAGCCCCTGGGCCGGTGGTACTTGAAGCCCCGGCTCAGGATGGCCACACCTGCGGCGTGGAGAGCGGAAGCAACTGTGTCGCCTTGATGGGCGTTGACTCGCCGGCCATCAAACTGAAACTCCAAAGATTTGTTGCGGTCAATCAACTCAGTGGGCTGGGGCTTGAGTCTTTGGTTGTGGCTATCGCCGGCCATAGCTCTAGAAGCCCCTCTTTGTTAAAGGGGTGTTGGGGGGATTTCCGCCTCGGCGAATACAATGCACGCGATTGCTCACGGCCACAAAGTTTCTTGTATCTGGTTGCTCACAGTGTCGCGCAGGGCGAAGAACCACTTACGGCAACCATAGCGGTGGTTCCACCATTCTCGCTGCACGCCGGCCACGTTGCCTCGGTTGTAGAAATACCTGATCCAATCGTCCGGCGTGCTGTTGGGCGTAGGCCGGGACGTTGCTTCGCCGCCGAAGCGGAATTCATGGACGTTTCGTTCCCCACAGTTGGGGCAGTTTAGAAGAAAAGCCATATCTCTGGAGACCGCTAAAACATCGTCAAATATCGATCAAGCTCCCACTGGGTAACCTGGCGGTGATACTCCCGCCATTCTCCCTCTTTTACCGTGGCAAACTCGTCGTAGATTACGCCCAATGATGACTGAACTAGTTCGTCTTGCTTTAGCTCTTGCAGGGCTTCCGCTAGGGTCTGTGGCAGCAGGCGGATTCCCCGGCGCCGGATTTCCTCCAGCCCCAAGTCGTATAGGTTGCCCAGGTTAGGTTCGCCCGGGTCCAGCTTGCGCCGGATGCCGTCCATGCCCGCCGTAACGTAGGCGGCGAACGACAGATAGGGGTTGCAGGCCGCTGACATTGTCCGGTCTTCCAGATGCCCAGGACCGGCGGTGCGAATCATTTGAGTCCGGTTATTGTCGCCGTAGGAAACGAAGGCTGGTGTCCACAGAAACCCTGAGGTTGAACCCATCAACGCCGGGCCAACTTGGAGGCGCTTGTAGCAATTGACGGTGGGAGACATCACGCAGCATAGAGCCGGAGCGTGGGCGAAGATGCCACCGATAAAGTGATAGGCCGTCTCCGAGAGGCCCAGCCCTCTGGGATCTTCTTCGTCAAGGAACACGTTCTCCCCGGTTAGGGCGTCGGCCAGGTGGTAGTGGATATGCCCTGCGCTGCCGGTGCGGTCTGTAAAGGGCTTGGCCATGTGGGTGGCGATGGCCCCGTACTTCTGGGCGTACTGGCTGGACATCATCTTGAAGAAGGTGTAGCGGTCTGCCGTTACCAAGGCGTCATCGTAGACGAAATTGATTTCATATTGTCCGTTGGCGTCTTCGTGGTCAGATTGGTAGGTATCCCAACCCACCCGCTTTATGCCGTCCATCATGTCCCTCAGATAGTCCATGACATTGGCGATGCCTTTGAAGTCGTAGCAAGCTTTGCTCAGAGTGTCCACGTCGTTGGGGTCCCAGACTTTAATGGAGCCGTCGCCATTCCTAGTGACCAGAAAATGCTCCGGCTCAATGCCTACGTTGAAGACGTAGCCATCGGCCCGCAGGTTGGAAAGCACCCGCTTGAAGTTCTGGCGAGGGCAGAACATGTGGGGTTCGTTGTCCACGTACAGGTCGCAGGCAAAGCGGACGACGCCTTCGGTCCAAGGCACCAGGGTGTAGGTGTCAAGGTCGATTCGGGCCAGCATGTCGTGGGAGTGGGGACCCTGACCCATGCCCGGAAGCGCCCCACCTGCGAACCCGGCGCCGGTGTCCACCACGTCATCCACATGGGAAGCTGGGACCATCTTGACCTTTGGTGAGCCATTGATGTCCACGAACTGGGTCAGGACATACTCGATCTTGTCTTCGTCCATTCGCCGGCGAATTTCTTCAATGGTGGCCATGAAATTTCTCCTTTAGAGACCTGTTAGCCATCGGCTGAGAGACACTCCCGGTAAGAAACTCTCCTGCCATTACTTTTGCCCTGCCCAGAATTGCCCGCATATGAATTCCGGCCCTCTCCGGATGGACGAAGTTTAAAGGGCAAATGGCCACCATTGATCGTTGACGGCTGATCGCTCAATAAACCTTGTTGGTCCCAACCAGGGGCACGCGGGCCATGGCCGAAGCCTCTATGGTGAGGGCGGCCAAGTCCTCGGGCTCCAGGCTATGCACATCACTTTTGCCTAAAGACCGGGTGAGGAGGGCCATTTCCATGGTCATGGAGTTCAGGAAATTGGCCACCCGCTCGGCCGCCTCGTCTGGGTCCAGGCGCTTGGTCAATTCGGGGTTTTGGGTGGCGATTCCCACCGGGCATTTGCCGGTATGGCAGTGGTGGCAGAAGCCAGCGGGCACGCCTACCTCCGATTCAAAGTCCGATTCGGTAATTTCCTTGTTGCAATTCAATGCAATCAAGCCCGCAGTTCCGATGGCCACGGCGTCGGCCCCCAGGGCCAGAGCCTTGGCGGCGTCCGCCCCATGGCGGATGCCACCGGAAGCAATTAGGCTGACCTTGCCGTAAAGTCCCAATTCACGAAGCGCTTCCCGGGCCATCACGATGGCCGGGACCGTGGGAACGCCGCTGTGCTCGATTAACACCTCCGCCGAAGCGCCCGTGCCCGCCACCATGCTATCGATGACTATGGCATCGGCCCCTGCCTTGGCAGCCAGCTTAACGTCGTCGCCGACGCGGCACGCCCCCAACTTGACATGGACGGGGATTCGCCAATCTGTCGCCTCCCGCAGTTGCTCGATTTTAACAGCCAAGTCGTCAGGTCCTAGCCAGTCAGGATGCCTGGCCGGGCTGCGCTGGTCAATCCCTTGCGGCAGGTCCCGCATGTCGGCAATGTCGTCGAGCACTTTGACACCCATGAGAAGACCGCCGGTGCCGGGCTTGGCGCCCTGGCCCACCACGATTTCAATGGCTTGGGCTTGGGCCAGGTGGTGGGGATTAAAACCGTAGCGGCTGGGCAAGACCTGGTAGATCAGCTTGTCCGCCGCTTCTCTTTCGCTGGGCAGCTGGCCTCCGTCTCCGGTGCAACTGGCGGAACCGACCATGGCCGCGCCTTTGCCGAGGGCTGTCTTGGCATTGGCCGAGAGGGCGCCGTAACTCATTCCGCTTATGTAGATGGGTGTATCCAGTACCAAGGGGTTCTCGGCATAACGAGCGCCTATGACCGTCCGGGTGTTGCAGCGTTCCTTGTAACCTTCGAGTGGGAAGCGAGTCAGGCCGGTCGACAGGAAGGTGAGGTCGTCAAAGTGGGTTACTTTCTGGAAGGTGCTGAATCCCCGGATCCGGTAGCGACCAAGCTCCGACTTGGCATGGATATCCTCCATCACCCAGGGTGGCCATAACTGGCTGCTGCCCATTACCATAAAAGATCCTTGCCTGCACCGATACTCATCGCCGGGCACTCAAGTAGTGTTCTTCAGCGCATTTGCGTACTCTGCAGTGAGATTGCGAACTTGTGGTCAGATAACAGTCTTTTCCAGGCGTTCCAGGGAGTCGAAGTGATATAGCTTTTTGGCCGAAACCACTTTGGTGAATGTGTACCTCTGTTTAATTCCGTGACTTTCCAAAGTTGCCAGGATATCCAATAACTCATCCTCACCAATTTCCTCGGTCTTGGCATCGGTGCCCAAAGAGCCGATTTCTCCTCCCACGTAGATCGCGCCTTCGTACATGGAATCCCCCACCGCCTCACCCACGTCGCCGCAAACAATGATTCGGCCCTTCTGCATCATAAATCCGGTGAGGAACCCGGCGTTGCCTCCAACGATGAGGGTGCCGCCCTTCATGGATATGCCGGCCCGGGCCCCGGCGTTACCGCCCACGAACAACTCTCCTCCTCGCATGGTCGAGCCTACCGAGGCTCCGGCATCTTTGGTCAGTGTGATCTTGCCAGCCATCATGTTCTCACCCAAGGCCCAGCCCGCATTGCCATCGATGGCGACCTCGGGACCGTCCAGCAGGCTTGCGGCGTAGTAACCCACACTGCCGGTTATTTGTATTCTGCAACTTTCGAATATCCCCACGGCAATGTTGTGCCCTGCATGAGGGTTCAGAACAGTGATTTCCTGGCCACTGGCTGCCAACTCCTTAAGGCGGCCGTTCAGTTCCCGGGTGGTCAGCCCCGCGGCGTCTACAATAACCAAGTCATGACCTCGTTGTTTTGAGGCTCTACCCGGTCGATTTCCTGGTTGAAAACACCCCGGAGCGCAATCTCTTCAGATGCTATAGCGATAATATCGTCAGTCTCCATGGTCACCAGCGGCTTAGCCGACCATTGGTCTTTGGCGTAGCCTAGGCCGTCTTTGGTGGACACCAGGTAAGTGAACGTTCCGTCAAGGTCGCTCAGCGAACTCCGCAAAGCGCTGTCCAACGTGTCTCCGTTGGCAAGTTTGTCGGCGAGGTAGACGGCGATCAACTCAGAGTCGTTGCCGGTCTGAAAACGGTGGCCTTGGTCTTCATACATGCGTTTTAGCTTGTGGTAGTTGGTTAGCTGGCCGTTGTGGACCACGGTAACGTCAGTGAAAGGATACGCCCAGAAAGGATGGGCGTGGTTAACGTCGACTCGGCTCTCGGTGGCCATGCGAACGTGTCCAATGCCGTGGGTGCCCCTCATCTGACTCAAGGAGTGGATGCCGTCCATCGCGACGGGTGTGCCCACGTCTTTGATGACTTCGGAGGTTTCACCTATGCTGTGTAGGGCTACCCCTGGCGTGTTCAAAATCGCTTCCGCCAGAGCAGGTATCTCTCCCTCGTAATCGATTGTCAGCCGCAAAAACTGACCCCAGGCGCTACGGGTTCTCACCACACCGCCAGCCTTCTGCAGCGCCTCTTCTGCCATAGACAGTATATCCGCAGCCTGAGCCGGGTCATCCGTCCAGATGCGGAGCACCAGATCGCCGTCAATATCTTCACCAACCACGGTGAAACCGCTGGAGTCTTGACCCCGATGGGTCATGGACTCCAGCATCTTGACCAGGTCCTTACCTACGGAGGATGTGCCCTGGTTCCCGATTTTCTTGTAAAGAATGCCGCCAACGCCGCACATGAATTACTATCCTCGACCGCCCGGTGGATCAATATTCAGCAACCATGAACGCCGCCATCACAGGCATTGCTGAATGAGGCCAAGTGTATCTGAGGCTAGATGCAGCGTCAACCGGAGGGGCTAAAATCCGAAGTCGTCCCCGTAGAACCTGGGAACATAGTGGAAATATTCCAGGAACATAAACGTGGGCCCGGACCTGGGGTGGAAAACGTTCGGGGGTAATTTTGGTGACAGGACGGAGACAACCATTATTAAATATCAAGGTATTAGGAGGCCCAGCCATGACCCAGAAGTTTCCGCTTCTCTTCGCCCCATTCCGGTTGCGTAAGCACGGCCTTCGAAGCCGGATAATAGTCACGGGCCACGCGGGTAAACGGACAAAACTTGGGTACCGTGTGCTTAAGCCTACTCTAGCGCGCCAGCAGTTAACTTTTACCATGGCCCTCTTACCGAGACAAACAGCGTTGCCTGGTTGGTAAAAGCTGCCTAGTTAGGCTGGCATTAATAAACCCTCCTCCCAAATTGCTGAGAGAAGGGTTTCCTTGTTAGCAACTAGTGACTCGACTTAATAGCCAGTTCGTCTGAAAACTTCGCCTATCTGCTGTCTAAGGCCCTTTGTAAGCGATAGGGGACAAATGGTTAGCTATTTCCACTCCCAAATGACCCATTTCCCAGTCCCTTCGGCATCCACATCCCACTCGTGAACTCCGCAGATACCATTTAGGCGTGCCAACTTAGATCCTGACGTCTGAAAATACACCGCTCCACGAAAAAAGGCCCCGCCCTCGCTGGTGAACCCCCCGGCTCCCGATGCTATGAACGTGGCTACTTCCCCATCCTGAGTCATAAAGACACCAGAGTTGGGACACTCGCCATAGAGGGACCCATCTGCTCTAACTTCGCTCCAATAGGTGGCTAAAAACTTTACTGACTCGCCCAAAAGCGTACCACCTCCGTCCGCCGATGTTTCAAACCGGGGGCTGGACCCGTGAGTCGGAAGTACTCTCGTCACCGTCGCAGCCTGGACTTCGCCCAACTTTTCTCCCAACATGTCGTCGATTCCTCCTCAAAGTTTTCGTATTATCCGAGATTCCCCGTATCAAAGCCGGCTAGGCCAAACCACTTCAATACATGTGACGCGAACCATTCTAGTTTTGATAACGAAAGGGGTCAAACTTGGGCTCTATTCATGCAGTCTTTGGCGGTGAAGTCCGGAGCCTGGTCGCGTTCGTTTAGCATTCGCCATTCTTCTATGTTCGGATATTCCATTACTGAGACAGGTGGTGGAGGTTAACTTGGCTACGGTCAAGAGTAGACCTTCAT
>CAXEOX010000099.1:0-11603 GCA_963997925.1 uncultured bacterium | reverse complement strand
TGAATTATACCGTACGCTAACCTCCATGGGGAAGAGGTGAACGGCCTGAATATTCCGCTCGCTGTCGACTCCATTTCAGGACTACATAGAGGAATTCGAAGCATAGATCCTCTTGTCCCGTCACACCGGGTCCAGGCCCTTCCTTCAAGCTCACCACACACTTGTGAATCAACTACTCGTTGGAGTAGGATTCCGGAAGCAGGTACAAGTAATAGCCGGTCCCCACGGGTATCGGGCGGCTTATAAAGGACTTCTACGTGGTTGAAAAATTGATATTAAGCGTGGTCGACCAGACTCCAGTGAGGGATGGCGACTCTGCCGGAAACGCGCTCCGAGACACCATCGAACTTGCAGCAGTGGTGGAGAAGTTAGGCTATCAACGATATTGGTTGGCCGAGCATCACAGCATCCCCAACTTCGCCGGGACCAGCCCTGAGATTTTGATCGGACAAGTAGCGGCCCGGACCAATACCATCCGGGTTGGCAGCGGTGGCGTGATGCTCCCCCATTACAGCTCATTCAAAGTCGCGGAGAATTTTCGCCTATTGGAGGCACTGTTCCCCGGGCGTATCGACCTAGGCATCGGGCGGGCTCCCGGCAGCGACCAGGTTGCCAACGCCGCCCTCTCCTACCCCAATCGCCCTCCGGACATACGCCACTTCCCCCAGCAAGTAACCGACGTGCTGGGCCATCTCGGGGGCACTTTGGAGTCCGAGCACATCTTCGCCGGCATCCAAGCGGGCCCGGTCCAAACAGGCATGCCGGATGTATGGCTGTTGGGCTCTCGCTATGAAAGCGCCCAAATGGCGGCCAGCTTGGGACTGCCCTTCTCTTATGCTCACCACTTTGGACTGGGCGTTGAGGAAGGTCCGCAGATCGTAGAAGGCTACCGCAAAAGCTTCAAGCCGTCCGAATACTTGGCTGAACCCAAGGTCAACGTCGGAGTGCAAGTGCTGTGCGCCGATACGGAAGAAGAGGCCTTGAGAATCGCTTCAAGCCGTAACCTGGCCCGGCTCAAATCGGTCACCGGGCGGGCGCGAGGAGTGCCGACTATCGAAGAGGCAATAGCCTACAACTACGCTCCCAACGAGATAGCCTACACTCGTCAATACACTCAGCGATGCCTAGATGGCCCTCCGGAACAAGTGAAGGAGCGGCTCGACAGTATCGCGGAGATGTACCAGACGCCGGACCTGAGCATAGTCACGATCTGCTACGCTTTCGCCGACAGGGTGCATTCCTACGAGTTAGTGGCTGAGGCCTGCGGTCTTGAGCCAGTGACGGACAACAGCTAGATCCCCTTGAACCACTGGCCGAAGTCGGCCGCCACCTGACTATCCCCCTCCACTTCTAACCGGCCTGCGGCGATGGCCGGAGCCGTGGCGATACGCCCGTTTGTCAGCAGCAGGAAGGTCTCCGTGTCGCATCGGAAGGTTACGTCGGCGTTACTATCTCCAGCGTCCTCCAGACGGACCTTATCGCCTGACACAGCGATATCGACGCGGATAGGCACCGGACGGGTCACATCGAAACGATAGCGCACTGGATTCGCCAGGCTGGGCCCCGGCCAAAAAGCCCAGGGAAGAGACCCGGACGCCAACGAATTGGCAAGCAGAATCATGATTGACGGTAGACACGCCCCAGAAAGTCCGGCTTCCGGGTCCTGCGGGGAGCGGACGTCCCACTCGTGGAGAGCCAACTCCT
Source organism: uncultured bacterium (assembly GCA_963997925.1). Taxonomy (GTDB): domain Bacteria; phylum Chloroflexota; class Dehalococcoidia; order Lucifugimonadales; family UBA3495; genus UBA11650. The sequence continues at coordinate 9,899 of CAXEOX010000099.1, read as the reverse complement.
TCAACCTAAGGTCGATGAAGTTCCCCGCCGGGACGATACCGCCTGGGTGATAGCATGGCGTTTCCAGGTTCTCTGGAGCCAAACCGGCCAGAACCGACACCAGTTGGCTATCCCGCTCGGTGAGGGTTGCCAATAGTTGGTCCCCAAGCATCTCAGCGTTCGCTATGGCACCTTGGGCTATCCGGTCACCGGAGGAAGCCCCCGTGGCGGTGCCGGGATCTGGGCGGCCTTCAGGGGCCGATGTATCACCCTGTAGTCCTCGCGTGACAGTAGTCGCGTAAAACTCCGATACTCCGCTGAGATGGGCCACTACATGTCGCACTTCCCACAGATCGCAGGCGCTTTGTTCCGTCCACGCGATTTCCGGAAGACCGGCCAAGTACCCCTGCACCCGCTCCATCTCCGACCGGAGCACCTTCACCCGGTTCTCATGCATGGTCATGCTGACTTCCTTCTTACTTACCCAAACTGACAGGGTCATACGGCGGTCGGTCAGCCGGTATCTAAGACTCCAGCTGGTCTGCCAGGTCCACGAAATTACTTGCTACTACGTCGAAGGACGGGTCTGGAGTAGGATCTGGCTTGTTGTTGGGGCCGCGCTCCATCGGGCGGGGGACGAAGGCCGCTCTGAGGCCAACTTTCTGGGCCGCCAGCAAGTCGCCCTGGTGGGCGGCAACCATCATGACTTGATAGGGTTTCAAGCCCAGCAGGTTCACTGCGGTCTGGTAGCTCTCAGGGTCCGGCTTGTAGTGCTTGGCCAGTTCCGCTCCAAGGATGCAGTCCCAAGGGAGGCCGGCGTATTTGCCCATGTTGGTCATCAGCGCCACGTTTCCGTTGGACATTGGGCCGAGTATGAATCGGCGCTTCAGCCGCCACAGTCCGGGCGCCGAATCGGGCCATCCGTCCAAGCGGTGCCAAGCAAAGTTGAACTCTGCCTTGACCTCCTCGCTGAGGCCATGTATCTCGAACTCGCGCAGAACGTCCTCGAGGGCCATGCGATGCAGGGAGTCCAGGTTGGTCCAGGGCAACTCTCCGCTACGCACTTTATCCATGTAGGGCCGATATTTGGACCGCCAAGAGTCGGCGAAGGCCTCCCAATCAGCCTTCACCCCGTTGGCTTTGCCGAACTCATTGCCTTGTCTGGTGATGGAGGTTCGCCAATCGACTACCGTACCAAAAACATCGAATACCAGGGCCTTAACATCGGAAGAGTCCATCTTCTTTTCCTCCATTCTCTTGGGTTGCTCTTAGAAGTTCTATGGGTGCGATTCACGTTAGTATCCGAGGCTATTCACCGCCCGGCACTGGCAAGATAACTATCGGTGAGCGGGTTGTCAAATGAGCGGTGATATAATCCGGGCCATCATCTTAGCCTGGGTTCAGGGAGAAACTTGCAGCGAATCATTATCGACACCGATCCCGGCATCGACGACGCAGCCGCCATCTTGATGGCACTGGCCAGTCCCGAGTTGTCGGTGGAGGCTGTCACCACCATCTTCGGCAACGGACCGGTGGACATGTGCACCGTCAATGCTCGGCGGGTCTTATCCTCCGCCGGCCGCACGGATATTCCGGTTTACCAGGGAGCAGCCAAGCCTCTGCTGCGCCCGCCCAACCCCAACTGGGCGCTACATATCCACGGCAACGATGCCCTGGGAGAGGCCGGCTTTCCATCACCAGAAGAATCACCTCAACCCGGCGAAAGCCGTCATGCTGCGCTGGAGTTGGTCGGCCGGGTGATGGGTTCTCCTGGAGAAATCACGATAGTGGCGCTGGGCCGGTTAACCAACGTTGCGTTGGCTTTGAGCCTGGAGCCTCGGTTCGCTCAAAGCGTGGCTCGTATCGTCGTTATGGGTGGAGCGGTTTACGTGCCGGGCAACGTCTCCCCGGTGGCCTCGGCCAACCTTTATGAAGACCCAGAGTCGGCGGCCATCGTCTACACCTCCGGCGCGCCTCTGGTACAGGTTGGGCTGGACGTTTGCAACAAGGTACACATCAGCCAATCCCAACTGGAACAAATCAAGCAGGCGTATACGCCCACCACAAGATTGCTGTCGGCTGCCACGCCATCGTTACAGAGATCCTACGTGGAGCGCGGGCTTTTAGTTGAGGGCGACGGTGTCAGATTCAACGACATGCCAGCCGTCGCTTTCATGGTCGATCCGGACCTGTTTGGCTGCTCGGAGATGTTCGTGGAGATCGAAATCCACAGTTCCACCGCCCGAGGCCAAACGGTCGCGCAACACATCGGTCAGGGTCCAGGCCGTCCCAACGTCACCGTCTGCCTGGAGGTATATGGTGAACGGGCTGCCGCCCTCTTCACGGAGCGTTTAATCGGATAGCGGGCTCCGTGACTAAAGGGCGCCAGTGTTCCAGGGACGACTAGGGCTTAGAGGTTGAGGACTCTTTAGAGTCCGTCTACCGCCGCCTGTACTTCGTCGTAGTCAGGCTCAACCCCCGGGTTTGGGCCGGTCCAGGCGTAGCGAATCACGCCCTCTTTGTCCACCACGAAAACGGCCCGCTTAGACGCCACGTAGCCTTCCATCCCGGCGAAATTCTCCAGAGCCACATCGTACTTGTTGACCACTTCTCGGGTGAAATCACTGAGTAGCGGAAAATTCAGGTTGTTCTTATCGCTGAACTCTTTCTGGGCGAATGCCCCATCTACGCTGATGCCCAGAACCTGACTGTTCAGAGAATTGAACTTTTCCATCTGGTCTCTAAAGGTGCACATCTCGGTGGTGCAAACACCCGTGAACGCTCCGGGGTAAAAAGCCAGGACCACACTTTTACCACGAAATTCCGCCAAGGACCGTTGTTGGCGGTCATTATCGTATAGCGTAAACTCCGGCGCTTGTTGTCCAACCTCCACTGACATATAAACTCCTACACAGCGGCCAGCATTTCACCGGCGGCTGAGGTTAAAATATCCGCCGGTTCACACCGGCTTTGGCGTATATAAATATAGGCTCAGCCATTCCAAACCGCAACCACGTTTCGCCATCTTGGAAAACCCCATGGTACAATTGTCCGGCTCCGTCCAAAGGAGCGGCATAGACTCAATCAGCAGACGATCCCCGCCTCATCATCCGTCCCAGTGATTATATGGGCGACACCTAAATCTTTGGAGCAAATCAGTTATGTATTTTGATTCACGGCGTTCCACGGTCCTAGCAACCCACGGTATGGTCGCCACCAGCCAGCCCCTGGCGGCGATGGCCGGCGTGCGCATACTGATGGAAGGTGGCAACGCAGTGGACGCCGCCATCGCCAGCGCTGCAGTCCTCAACGTGGTGGAACCTGTATCTACCGGGGTCGGCGGCGACATGTTCGCTCTCATATGGAACAACAAGGATAAGAGCATCCAGGCCATCAACGGCAGCGGCCGCTCCGGCATGGCATCAACCATCGACGCGTTGAAGGCCGAAGGGCACGATACGATGCCCCAGAGAGGTGTCCATTCGGTAACAGTGCCGGGAGCCGTTCACGGCTGGGAAACCCTCTTGAACGAATGTGGGACGATGCCCCTGTCCCACCTGCTGCAACCGGCGATTCAGTACGCCGAAGAGGGATACCCGGTTTCCGACATCATCTCCTTCCAATGGTCTAACCAAGTGGAAATGCTGTCAAAGCTGCCCTCGGGACAGGAGATGCTGCTGAACGGCAAAGCACCGAAGCACGGAGATATTCTAAAGATTCCCACACTAGGCCGCACCCTGAGGGCCATAGCCGAGGGAGGGTCGGAAGCCTTCTACAACGGCGATATCGCTGAGAAAATGGCGGCTTTCATCCAGGAGCAGGGCGGTTGCATCACCACCGCCGACATGACCAACCATACCTCGGATTGGCAGGACCCCATATCCACCGACTACCGCGGCGTCACTTGCTGGGAGTGTCCGCCCAGCGACCAGGGTGTGGCCGCTCTGGAAGCTTTGAACATCATCGAAGGATATGACATCGCCGGGATGGGCGCCCAGACCGCCGACACCTATCACCATCTCATCGAAGCGATGCGTCTGGCCTTCGCCGACGCTTTTCAGTATGTCGCCGACCCCGGCTTCGCCGAGATTCCCACCGCCGAGATGCTGTCCAAAGAATTCGCCAGCAAGCGCCGGGCATTGATCGACCCTAATCACGCTTTAGAAACAGTCCCCTACGGCAAGGTGCAGGGCGGCAGCGATACCGTCTACATCAGCGTCGTGGACGGTGAAGGCAACGCTTGCTCCTTCATCTACAGCATCTACTCCAACTTTGGGTCCGGCTTGATTGTGCCGGACACCGGTATCGTCCTGCACAACCGTGGAGCATTGTTTTCCCTTGACCACAATCACGTAAACGCCCTAGAGGGCGGCAAACGGCCCTACCACACGATAATCCCCGGGCTAGCGACGAAGAACAATGAGCTATATCTTTGCTACGGCGTGATGGGCGCCTTCATGCAGCCCCAGGGCCACTTGCAGTTAATCAGCAACCTGGTGGACCACGGCATGGACGCTCAGGCCGCGCTCAACGCTCTAAGGTTTATCGTCACCGAAAACGATGTGTCCTTCGAGGAAGGGCTCCCTCCCCAGGTGTTGGCAGATCTGACCAGCAAGGGACACAACACCAAGATGATTAGCAGTTACTGGCGAGGTCTGTCCGGAGGTATGGGCGGCGCCCAATTGATTCAACGGGACCCCGACACCGGAGTCCTACACGGAGCCTCCGAACCCCGCAAAGACGGCTGCGCCATCGGCTGGTAATCATCTACCGCCCAGCCGCCTCCGTAGCCCGGCTCCAACATCTAAAACCACGCCCATCCTAGCCCCCTTACGAAAGGGGGGTTGGGGGGATTCCCCCACCTCCCACAACTACATCCGCATCCGGCTAAAACTCCCTGTGTCAGATAGGTGTCCCACCCACCGGCTATGTGACGCTGCCCCTCTTTCCGGCATCTGACTCCGGCGATAGCATGTTCAATTGGTAACGTCGCCAGTCATCAGTGGTGACTGCTTTCAGAAGCCAGCATTCACCCCCTGGCCTGCGATGGGAAATCTGCTAGGAGTCGGTATTTTGAAAACCCGGGAGACCTATACAGCGGTGGTGGTCAACGGCAACCAATCTCAACTCGTGATGCTGTCCGGCATCTTGCAACAAGACGGTCTACAAGTCACTTCATACGAGAACGCCGAGGACGCACTAGTCCTGATGAACTCCCAGGTTGATGAAAAAGGTCCGCCCGACGTGATTGTTACCGACCTATACACGCCCGGACTGGACGGATGGCGATTCTGCCGGCTGCTTCGATCCATGGAGTATCCCGCTTTCAACTCGACACCCATTCTAGTGACTTCCCCTGCCTTGTCCGGAGCCGACCCTCGAGAGGTACTCTCTTCATTGGACGCAAACGAGTTCCTGACAGCCCCTTATGACCCATCCGGCCTACTGTCCAAAGTCCGCAAGCTCCTGCAACGGCAGCAACCGCAGATCGACGCAACGGTCTTGGTCGTCAACAGCGATGAAGAACGAGGCGCAACGCTCAAAGATGCCTTCCAAAATCGCGGCTACCAGGTAGACCTGGCCGGAACCGCCGGAGAAGTCGAACAAAGATTGGAGATTTGCGCTCCTGACTTCGCTGTACTTTTCCCTAATCTGGAAGATACAACTCCGGGCGAACTCTTGGAGAGGGTAAAGACCCAAGGCCCCGCCACCATCGTTATCCTGGTCACCGAGGAAACAGATACTCAACGGTCGGTGGAACTGGTTAAGAAAGGAGCAGACGGTTTCGTTCGGGAGCCCTTGAACGTAGAGCATCTGATTGATCTATGTTCCCGCACCAGCCGGGAAAGGTCTCTCATACAGGCTGAAGAACTCTTGGGAGAACGCACCAATCAACTGCGGCTCAGCGAAGTTAAGCAGCAGCTTCTCTTAGACAGCATCAGCGACCCGATCCTAGCCCTCAGCGGAAATCTAACCGTTCTGTACTGCAACGACTTCTACGGCAAACTGGCCGGTAAAACCACCAAGGAATTGGTGGGAACGAATCTTGAAGTCCTGATGCCTCACGGGGGCGGGGACTGGATGCGAGATCTGCTTTCCCAAACGCTCTATGCGGGATCCACTCAGGAGGGTGGGGGGACCCTGGGGAGCCGCTACTTCCACATGAGGGTATTCCCCACCGCCTGGGGGATACTATCGGTCGCCCAAGACACGACCGAACGCAAAAAGGCCCAGTCCGCCGAAGCCCTGTACTTGCAGAAGTTAGAGTCCCTTTTCAATATCGCAGGGCTTCTCACAAAACCCCAACCCCTGAGTCTCAAATACCGGCAGATTCTTGACGAATTGACCAGAGTTACTCGCGTGGAGTTCGCCTCACTGAGAATCCTTGATGAGGATACTCAGCAGCTGCGATTATTGGCTTTTTCCGGCCCCGACGGAGTGGAACCTCCGCCGGATATACTCCCACTGCAATCTCCATCCGGCCTGGCCCTGCAGGAGGGCCGATTCAAGATCGAGGGTGCCGTATCACCCGAAGCTAGCTCCAGCCAGTCATCCTCGACCAACTCCGGCACTGTATGCACCATACCGCTTATCGGCCAGAGACCTCTGGGAGTGATTAACGTTGCGTCGACCCGGGCCGGACACTTCACACCGGACCTTGTTAAGCTTCTTACCGCCATCGGGGAGGGCTTGGGTGCGCTGATGGAGAACGCTCACATCAGCGATGAACGAGAGCAGCTGGCCCGCCAGTTGGTTCAGTCCCAAAAACTGGAGACGGCGGGACGGCTAGCCGCAGGAGTTGCCCACGATTTCAATAACCTGCTCACGTTAATCATGGGCCATGCCTACGCCGGTCTTTCCAAGCTATCTGATGACAGCCCACCCGGAACCGACTTGGAAGAGATTGAAAAGGCCGCCGGTAGGGCCGGAGAGCTGACCCAGAAACTGCTTGCCTTCTCCATGCGTGGTGAGATGGAGCACCAGGAAGTCAACGTTAACGAACTAATCACCGGGTTGGAATTCATGCTGGGCCGGCTGATGGGAGAGGATGTTGAAATCGATCTTTCCTTGGAGCCTGACCTGGACGAAGTCCGCGCCGACCAAGGGCAACTGGAGCAGATCCTGGTTAACCTGGCCTTGAACGCCAAGGATGCTATGCCCACCGGCGGAACACTAACCATCCAGACCGGCAGTAGCAATCTGAGCACGAACGACATTGGCCGGCGCTCCGGAAAGTTGGGAGAGAGGCAAGTAACAATCTCGGTAACCGATACCGGAACCGGGATGACCCAGGCGGTCAAGGAACGTGTTTTCGAACCGTTCTTCACTACTAAAGCCGACGGCTCCGGAATGGGTCTTTCCACCGCCTACGGCGTCATCAAGCAAGGCGGCGGAGACATCGTGGTGGAAAGTGAACCGGGCAAGGGCACGTCGTTCACTATCTACCTCCCACTGCTGGAGCAGGCGGCTGAGACCAGCCAGACACCCCGCACTACGCTAGACCTGCTGTTGACCGACGTCGTCATGCCCCGCATGGACGGCCGGCAATTAGCCGACCGGTTGTCGGCTAAACACGCCGCCATAAAGGTCTTGTACTGCTCCGGTTACGCCTATGACTCCCTGGGTCAACACGGCGTGTTGGAGTCTGGCGCCCATATTCTCCATAAACCCTTCACCCCCGGTCCTAGCCAGAAAGGTCAGAGAGGTCTTAGACCAGTAGACAGGAACACCAGCTCCTCTTCGCTCCCTGATCCGGGCACATCATTTTTACGCCTAACAGCGGCGTCCTCGCCCCTGGTTGCCCTCGTTTGACACTACCACATCCCACGGGTAGACTCACGTCAGCACCCGAAAATTAACCCCTTTTTAGGACAGTCTCAGTCGATAGGAGTTTCTATGCCACAGCCAGGTAAAGACCGATCGTTCTACTCAAAATACTTCCGGGAAGGCACTGTCCTGCACGGTTTACAGGTTGCTCCGGAAGACCGGGAGTGGACCCTTTCGGTGCCCAAGGCAGACGTTAAACAGACCGATGTCGTCCTTTACCTGGGCTGCAACGTGATGAAGACCAGCCACTTGGTCCAGACGGTGGTGGACATCTTCAAGTTGCTGGAAGTTGACTTCGTCGCCGTGGGCGGCGCTTCCTATTGCTGCGGGATCCAGCACTTCCAGAGAGGCGACGAAGCGGCGGGCCTATCGATGTCGAAAACAACCGTGGACAACTTCAAGAAGTTCCAGCCCGAGCGGGTAGTGATGTGGTGTCCCTCCTGCATCTACTTCTATGACGAAATCATGGACCTGAAGCAGGAGATGCCCTTCCAGCACGTCACCGAGTTCCTGGTTGAAAACCTGGACAAGCTGGACTTCAAGCCCCAACCGGAAGCTAAAGTGAGCCTGCACTACCACACGGGCCGGGAGCAATCGGACATCGAAGCCCAGTCCGCCTTGAAACTGTTGTCATTGTTGCCGGGCATCGAAGTAGCCGATATCGGCAGCGACCCCAGGCTAAGCCGCCACTGCACGCCCGCGGCCAGGGAAAAGACGGGCGGGGACGTCTGGGATGGGATTATCCAGCAGCAATTCGAACGCGCCGTGGAAGAAAAAGTAGACATCTACTCCACCCTGTATCACGGCTGCCAGCGGGCCCTGTTCGTCCACGAAGATAACTATCCCGTAAAGGTTGAGCACTACGTGTCATTGGTGGGGCGGGCCTTGGGGATAGAGCACGAGGACTTGTACAAGAAGTACACCAAGATGGGCAACCTAGACGCCATCATGGCCGAAACCAGCGCATGCTCCGTAGCAAGTGGCATCAGCACCGAAGAGGCCCGGGATATGATTCAGAAGACTTTCGTGAGCTAGAGAGCCGCGGCTCTTCGAAGCTCATCTAGAAATTGGCTGAAGCGCCTTGGGCAAAAACCCAAGGCGTTTTGATTTCTGCCGTCCTACTTCGATACGGGCTTTACCCTAACCCTCCGGTTGACCCTCACCCACGGTTCCCATACAATTGGCTTCCGATTCGTTCCTAACCGTATAGAAGCCAAAGCTCCCGCATGTTGGGAGCCAGGAGGAGCCATGGCGCAAGAAGGTTACGCTCATCCAGAATTCCTGGTCGATGCCGAGTGGGTCGACGCTCACAAGGACGATGCCAATGTGGTAATCGTCGACTGTGATGTCGAAGTCGGATTCGTCCGGGGCCATATCCCCGGGGCCGTTTTAGTGCCCGACAACTACGAGAAAAACCCTGACAATGGCCGTGTCTTGCTGATGGAACCGGATCAGTTCAAGGCCATGTGCCAGGGGCTGGGCATCGGCGACGATACCCTAGTCATCACCTACGACAACTCCCAGAGCCTCACCGCCGCCAGGCTATGGTGGGCGCTGAACACCTACGGTCACAGCAACGTCAAGATACTGGACGGGGGATGGCGCCGCTGGGTGGCCGAAGGCCGAACAATCAGCTTTGACCGTGCTCATCCGAACACAAGCGTGACTTTCACTCCCAAGCGAGACGAGTCGCTGCTGGTCAAAGTGGATGAACTCAAAACCGCCTGTAACGTCGGCGACTCTATTATCTGGGACGTGCGGAGCGACGGGGAGTGGGACGGCAGCAATAGCCGGGGCAACAAGCGGGTTGGCCACGTGCCGGGAGCCATTCATCTGGAATGGTTCAACCTGATGGAACGGGACACCCACCGCTTCAAACCCGCCGACGAGATAAAGCAAATCCTAGCCACCAACGGAATCACCCCGGACAAGAACGTCTTCACTTATTGACAGGGCGGAATCCGAGCGGCGAACAGTTTGTTCGTCATGCGATTGGTGGGATTCAACGACACCAAGAATTACGACGGCTCCATGGGCGAATGGGCCAACATGGAAGACACGCCGTTAGAAGTCTAGCGGCAAGCCACCCACAT
>CAXEOX010000098.1:0-11656 GCA_963997925.1 uncultured bacterium | reverse complement strand
CAAATGATTCTTTTATTCGATCTTTGGCCATTTCAGGTGTTTTTGACCCTTCCAAACATGGTTGTGAATCGTAGCCGAACACCCGGATTTCGGCCCATATTTCGACCAATGTATATCACATACGTGTGGTTGTCTAGCCCCCGATGATGACGGCGGAAACGGCCAAGGCATTCTGCCCTGCATGAGCGGCGATTCCAGGCCAAAGTGAGCCTGTTCTATGGTACAACCAGGCCAACAATATGCCGGTGACAAATATCGGTAGCAACACCCCGATGGACAGATGAAAGGCGCTGAACACCAACCCGCTGACTATGATGGCCCGAGGTACACCCAAGCGGGGCGTCAACCCGGCGAATACGAACCCCCGGAAGAATATCTCCTCAGTAACCGGCGTCCACACCGCCAAAGCCTCGTATGTTGCAGCAGCAGCTAATCCCGGGAAAACTATGCCGTCTGGTATCTCCGGGGGCGCAAGCATGTCCCAGCCCACGTACTGCACCGCATTCGCATAGACCCAAGTAAAGGATAGGCTCCCAGCCAGGGCAAAAACAGCAAACAATGCGGTAAGAGGCAACGAGGTAGACGGCGCCACAAGACCCAAGGAGGAGAGAGATAAGCGGTAGGGGCGAAGACCCAGTCCCCACACGACGATGAGGATGGCAAACCCCATCAGATGGCTGCTTTCCCATGCGCCCAGCGCCAACTCGAACCGGCCAGCCAATTTCCCCATGAGGATAGCGATTCCCGTCACCGGCAATACGCACACCAGAATCAACAAGATACCGATGGCAACTTGCCCGCTGCGCCAAGTGACGGTCCCTAGAGCAACCTCGGTTAGGCTGGACGGCTCCGGTTCCTGACCGGTCAGCGGGTTGCCACAGCTATAACAGAAAGCGTCTCCATCCCTTCCCAAATATCCGCAGGCGTTACAGTTCAACAGCGATACTCCGATAGATAGGCGATGGCCCATCCCAGTGGACTCAACGCTTTACCTGAACGAGTATACCAACACAAGTCCATACTCTATCCCACGTAGCCCGTTCGGCCCGGCTCTTTGGGATAGAATCTCCTCCCGGCACATCTCCGAGTAAGACCTGTTCACGATTGCCAGATGGCCCTACGCAGAGGATAATACCCACCAATCCAGCCTACGGAGAGCAAACGAAATGGCAATGGAACCCTCTTTTGACCGCCAGGCATTTCTGCATCTGGCTAAAGAAGCCGGCCTGGACATCCACAGCCCTCACATGGACGAACTTTTCACCTACACATCGCTTGTTCTGAACAGCCTGAAATCCCTGCACAACTACAGCGTGGACGGGATTGAACCGGATATGGCCTTCTCGCCACCCCGGGACTAACCAGCTTAGATTCATTCAACTGGTACGTAGGTTTTAGAGAGCCCTTGGAGTCCCCCGTTCGCCCTGTCCTTCGGCTGAAGGATGTCGAAGGGTTCTTCCGCGTAAGAGTGGTTCGACAGGTCTGTCCTGAACTCAGCCGAAGGGCTCACCACGAACGGTATGAGCGGCGTTGATGTTCGAGACGACGTACTGGATCCTATTCAAAGCGCGCCAGACAGGGCGGCAACGAAATCCAATCTTCACGAATCTAGCTTGAATCTCCATACCTCCTGAGGGCCGCCTCGATTTTCTGCCAGCGGCTACGAGAGCACTCTGGACAATAGGGGTCAAGTCAACCGAAAAGGAAACGACAACATGGACGCATCAGAGATTTGCTACGCCAGCGCCGGGGAACTCTCTCCGCTGATCAAGAACAAGGACATATCTCCGGTTGAGATTATAGATGCTCATCTGGCCCGCATCGAGGCCACCGAGCCGGTCCTCAACTCCTTCATCACCCTCCTGGCCGACGAGTCGCGGGCCGCCGCCCGTCAGGCCGAGCAAGACATCCAGAGAGGCAACTACCGGGGACCGCTGCACGGCATCCCCGTCGCCCTGAAAGACCTGTACAACACCGCTGGTGTCCGCACCACCTCCGGCTCGCGCCTGTTCGATAACTTCATCCCCGCAGAGGATTGCACCGTCGCTGCCAGGTTCCGGGACGCCGGGGCCATCCTGCTGGGCAAGCTGAACATGCACCAGTTCGCATACGGTCCCACCGGGGAAAACCCGGACTACGGCCACATGCACAATCCCTGGAACCCGGAAAAGATTTCCGGCGGCTCCAGCGGCGGTTCCGGCTCCGCCACGGCCGCCGGCCAATGCACCATCACCACCGGAAGCGATACCGGGGGGTCGATCAGGATTCCCGCCGCTCTATGCGGCATAGTCGGCCTCAAACCCACCTACGGGCTGGTCAGCCGCTACGGTCTGACGCCCCTTTCTTGGAGCTTGGACCACCCCGGTCCCATGGTTCGGACGGTGGAGGACGCAGCCCTTGCGATGAACGTCATCGCTGGGCACGATCACAGAGACGTCGCGTCTGCCCGGGTAGAGATTCCTGATTACACCTCGGCGCTGACCAATGACGTGCGAGGCCTGCGTATCGGCGTGCCCAGAGAGTACTTCGACGCGCCCCTGGATCCCGAGGTAGCCCAGTCGGTCCGTGAGGCCCTTGACCTGCTGGAATCCCTGGGAGCGGTGGTAAACGTGGTCGATCTGCCGATGTATAACGATACTCAAGCCATCTCCACCGCCATCCTCATGGCCGAAGCTTCCGCCTACCACCAAGATTTGCTGGCCCGTGACGGCGACAAGCTCTACCCACCGGTGCGCTTGCGCCTGGAAGCCGGTCTATTCATCACCGCAGCCGACTACCTCCGGGCCCAGCAAGGGCGGACCATATTCAACAATCAAGCAAGACGGCTGTTGGACGATGTTGACCTGCTGGCCGGACCGGCTCAACCGATAACCGCACCCGAACTGCTGGCAGAAAAGGTCCAAGTGGGCGAGCAAGAGATAGGGACCGTCGCCGCGCTGACCCAATACAGCCGCCCCTACAACCTAACCGGGTTCCCAGCCATCGCGATTCCCTGCGGATTCTCTAGCGACGGCATGCCCATAAGCCTGCAACTAGCGGGCCGCTCCTTCGATGAACTAACCGTCCTACGCGCCGCCCACGCCTACGAACAAGCGACAGACTGGCACAAGCGCCGCCCTAACATATAAACGCGCGGGTATTTTTCACCACAGAGAGCACGGAGGACACGGAGATTTTTGGATAAAGATCCCCTCAACAACGTTACTAGCGGGATTATCGGCGCTGCTATTGACGTTCATCGCGCCTTGGGTCCTGGGTTGTTGGAGTCGGCTTACGAGGCCTGCTTGGCCTACGAGTTGATCCAAAGGGAAATGAAGGTCGAGCAACAGAAACCCCTGCCTCTGATTTATCGAGATGTTCAACTGGATTGCGGGTATCGCATCGACCTCTTGGTAGATGACGCTGTGATCCTAGAGATAAAGTCGGTAGACTCGCTAGCACCCATCCATCAAGCCCAATTGCTTTCGTATCTAAAACTTTCTGGTTGCGAGGTCGGCCTGCTGATTAACTTTAATGTAAAGTTACTTAAGCAAGGCATAGTCAGAATGGTTAATAGTTGAATTCTAATATATAAATCTCAGAGTCCTCTGTGCTCTCTGTGGTGAAAAATCAATCCAACGCAAGGAACCACCCGCTTTGCCGGATATAACCGCCGTAACCTTTGACCTGTGGCAGACGTTGCTGTTGGATAATCGCGATTTGGGCCAGGCTCGGGCCTTGATTCGGTTGGAAGGGGCACAGAACGCTATCGCCAGTTTCGGGGAGTCCTACGATCTGGAGCATATTCGGGAAGCCTACCGCGCCTGCTACCGGGAGTGCCGCCGCATCCGCGAAGAGTTTCTGGACGTAAGTTTCCGAGAGCAGGTGGAGATATTCATCAACAATATCGATAACGGATTGGTTGAGCGGCTGGATGAGGAGACCATTCTGGAGGTTGTCCGGACCTATGCCGACTCGTTCTGGGTCCATCCGCCGGTCCCGCACACGGATGCTCAAGCGGTGCTTAGGGACGTCAAAGACATGGGTCTGGGCATCGGGTTGATATCCAACACCGGGATGACACCGGGAGAGACCTTCCGTCAATACATGGACCAGCAAGGCCTGCTGAAATACTTCGATGTACTTACGTTCTCCGACGAAGTTAAGATATCCAAGCCGGCCGAAGAGATATTCCACATGACACTAAGTTCATTGGGCGCCACGCCAGCCCAGACCGTTCACGTGGGGGATCACGTGAAGAACGATGTCGTGGGAGCGAACCGCTGTGGCCTGAAGACGGTCTGGATAACCGGTTTCTACGAGAACGAAGACCCATCCGATCCAGACACCCAACCGGACGAAACCGTGGACAGTTTGGGCCAGGTTGCCCAAGCTATCGCTAGGCTGACTGGGCGCGGCTAAGACAATCAGCCTTGACATCCTCAGGTCAAGATGTTTCTCTATGCATGAGCTATGCACGTTCCTCCATCGTCCAGATTCGCCACAGGGATCTGACAATTTGTTGCTGATTCGGCCATGACTATGGAGGATAAGGAGCTTACGGTGGTTGATGGGAAAGGGGAGTCGCCCAGCCAGGACGACAACATGGCAGAGCTCCAAGAGCTCTGTGACAGGGTGCTTTCGCAAAGGCCCCTTCTTCTGGCCAGCAACCGCGGCCCCGTAGAGCACCAGATGACCCCCGATGGCCGCCCCGAAGGCCGCCGTGGCAGCGGCAGCGTGGTCACAGCGTTCAACTCCTTGATTCAATCCTCTGAGTTCACTTGGGTGGCCAGCGCCATGGGCGAAGGCGACCGGGTCATCGCCAACAACGGACTGGCCCCTCGCTTGCAATCGCCTCTGCCGGGACACAAGATCAACCTTCGTTACGTCGTTACTCCCCGGCGCGTCTACCACAAATACTACAACGTGTTCTGCAATCCGCTGCTCTGGTTCCTGCAGCACTATATGTGGAACCCGCCCTACAACCCCAACGTCGACTCCACGGTCCATGACGCATGGGAGACAGGGTACGTCCCCGTGAACCAGGCCTTCGCCAAAGTGATAATCGAAGACGCCCGGCGCAACGACAAGCCTCCCATCGTGATTGGGCACGACTACCATCTCTATCTGATGCCCGAGTTCGTGCGGCAGGAGATTCCCGAGGCAATCATCCAGCACTTCGTCCACATCCCCTGGCCGACGCCCCGGTACTGGCAGATGATACCCAGCTACATCACCCACCGGATCTGCTCCGCCCTCTGTCAGACCAATCTCCTGGGATTCCAATCACCCCAGGACCGTCGCAGTTTCCTCGACACGGTGGAGGAGTTTTTGCCCGAGGCCGAGATCGACCATCATAACTTTACGGTGGAGTGGCAGGGCAACCGGACCGACGTAAAGGTGTATCCCATATCAATCAATGTGGGTGAAGTTCAGCGCATCGCCAACTCCCCCCGGGCCTTGGAATCCGAAGCCAAGCTGGCGCCCCTGTGCAACGAAAAGACCATCGTCCGGATCGACCGCGCCGAGCCCAACAAGAATATCGTCCGGGGGTTCAAAGCCTACGAGTTGATGCTGAAGCGCCATCCGGAACTGATAGGCAAAGTAACCTTTCTAGCATTCCTAGTGCCGTCCCGCACCCACATCCGCCAGTACCAGCGATACATGGAGGAGATTGAGCAGGTGGTCCAGCAAATCAACCGCTCCCTTGGCACCGCCGACTGGCAGCCGATCCAGACATTCATCGAGAACAACTACACCCAAGCCATCGCCGGGATGAAGCTCTACGACGCCCTGCTGGTGAACACAATCATCGAAGGGATGAATCTCGTCGCCAAGGAAGGCCCGGTGGTCAACGATCGGAACGGGGTGCTGATTCTCTCGGCCACCAGCGGGGTCCACCATCAACTGGCGGAAGGAGCGCTGACCGTATCGCCCACCGACATCGAAGGGACCATGAACGCGCTGTATGAAGCCATCACCATGACTCCCGAGGACCGGGAACGCCGCGCGTCTCTGCTTGCCAACTCCGTTTGCCGCGAAGACATCACCCATTGGCTGCACCGCCAATTCCTGGACATCGCCGACTTGTTATAGTCCGGCTTTCAGAGTGCGGTGTGGCCCAGTCCGCACCGGACTGGATAACTACCTCATTGCGGGGTAAAGTAGTAGAAAGCGGACCATCGGTCCAACGGGTCCGTCCCACAAGGAGAACTCCTCCCAATGGATGAGTTGTTCAACTCACAACTTCCGGAAGGCCAACGCCCGGACATCCAGCTCTGCATCTTCCCTCACCTCAGGGAGTTCCTCGTGGTCGACCTACGGGAAGACCCTAAGCAGGTTCTGCTGATGGAAACCGGGGATGTTTTCGTGGAAGAATTCTACAAAAGCGTCGAAGCGGAATTCTCCGAAGTGCTCCGGGAAGACACCAGCTTCCCCTTCAGCCACTTTATCAACCTCCCATTGCGACTTGAAGAGGTCATGCGGGAAACAGCCATGACTTTCATCCTGGACCGGCTGGACATTGATCTGGGCGACGAGGAAGAAGTCCCTAACGTGGTAGTCTTCGTCATTAGCGGCGGCGCTCTGACATCCCATGCGGACCAGGTTTTGGACGGTCTCCGGGAACTCCTGAAAGCCAATATCGGCGACGCGACGCTGGAAAACTGGGAAGAGACCATCTCCCGCCTGGTCACCGAGGAAAAGCGCATGTTGCATCAAGAAACCATGCACGACCTGACCGATGCTTTGCGTGGCGACTCGCCCGACTACTTCACCCTTTGGGAGAGCCGCAACTAGGGATGAGTGACACCGCCCTGACTCTAAGCGCCGGCCAGGAAATCTCGGACGACGACCGTATATCCATAGCTAAGTTGGCCGACCGGTTGGGCTACCACACTTTCTTCACCGGAGAATCCTGGGGGCGCGACGCCTTCACCGTCCTCACCATGATTGCCTGCCATACCCAGTCGATCCGGGTGGGCACGGGCATCGTACCGGTTTTTAGCCGCAGTCCAGCGCTCATCGCCCAGACCATCGCCTCTCTAGACCAGATATCCAAAGGACGGGCGATCTTGGGATTGGGTTCCAGCGGCCGGTTGCTCATAGAACAATGGCACGGTCAAAGCTTTGAGAAGCCGGTGGCCCGGACCCGAGAGTACATAGAGATTATCCGCAAAGCCCTGGCAGGCCAGCCCTTGAACCATGAAGGAGAATTCTTCCAGTTGGGCCGTTTCCGCTTAGGGTCGCCTCCCATGCAAGAAAACATCCCCATATATCTGGCAAGCTTGGGGCCGAGAAACCTGGAGCTAACCGGACAACTGGGCGATGGCTGGCTGCCTATCTGGCTCCACCACCGACGTCTACCCGCATTGACAGCCGAGATAGGTGAAGCCGCCAACAAGGCAGGAAGAGACATCTCACAAATCACGGTGGCTCCACAAATCATCTGCCACGTGGCCGACAGCCCTGAAGAGTTACAGGAAACCAAGCAGCAGGTCCGCGCCCACATGGCCTATTACATCGGCGGAATGGGGCAGTACTACTACAACCTGTTCAGCCGTTCCGGATTCCAGGATGAGGCTAACGCCGTGCGTGAGGCCTGGTCGGCTGGGGACCGGACCAAAGCCACCGCCGCCATATCAGAAGACATGCTGGAAAACATCACAGTCATCGGCGACGCAGCGTCCTGCCGGGCCAAACTTGACCGGTTCCGAAGCGCTGGAGCGGACATGCCGGTGGTCGCTTTCCCCCACGGCGCGTCAACCGACGGGATAAAGCACACCCTCGAAGCCCTGGCTCCCAACGCATGAGAGTAGGACTGATTTCAGACACCCACTCCGCCGGCTCCGGAAAGGACCTCCCCTCTCAAGTCCTGAAAGCCTTTGAGGGTGTTGACCTGATTCTCCACTGCGGAGACCTGGAATGCATCGGGGTTCTGGACGTGCTGGAAAGCGTTGCGCCGGTCTTAGCGGTGCGGGGCTACGAAGACCCCATCGAAGCCGGAGACCGCCTTGCCCGGGTAACCCGGGTGGTTCAGGTTGAAGATGTGTCCATCGGAATGATTCACGATATCCAGTGGCCCGGCCCCCACGTGGGTACCGGCGCCAACGGCGATGTTCTGGAATTCCCTAACGGCTCGGCCAGAGACCTCTTGGCTAAGAAATTCGGTCAACCGGTGGATGTGGTGCTCTTCGGAGACACTCACGAAGAGATGATTTGCATCCGCGACGGAGTGCTCCTGGTGAACCCAGGCAGCCCCACCTATCCAGGGCGTACCCACCGTCCCGGAAGCCTGGGTACCGTCGGGATATTAGACATCAAAGGAGCTACCACGCTGGTCAGCTTGGTCCAACTTACGGGCGAAAGATAAGGGGCGGCTAAGACAAAGACGCCCACCAGTTATTCCCAGGTTATGTTGGCGATCAGGCAGACTGAGTAGCCTCATATCGGATATACCGTACAACCAGGGAACTTCAAAGACCCATACCGATGCCCCTTCTTCGTATTTTCTAGTACTGTCTCTGGCTACCTCCGTTCATTCTGTCCCCTGAGGGATTCGCCGCCAGGCTTCAACTCCAGGGAGTAGCCGGTTGGGGTTAATCCCAATATCACCCTTGATACCACCCCTTCTAGTGATGCGCACGCCCACCCGA
This sequence comes from uncultured bacterium, assembly GCA_963997925.1. GTDB lineage: Bacteria > Chloroflexota > Dehalococcoidia > Lucifugimonadales > UBA3495 > UBA11650. The sequence continues at coordinate 3,023 of CAXEOX010000098.1, read as the reverse complement.
TACCAGAAGATACGTTTCGGGAGGGTGAAAGATGCGTGCGGTTTTTATCATGATGTTCACAGTAAGCTTGGGCGGTATGCTGTTATTACAGTCGACAGTTTTTGCCGCCGATCCCTTGCCTACGTGCTTCGGAGTAACATATGACTCCAATCATCCTGACCACATTCTCGGAACCAACGGGGATGATCAGATAGTTGGCACGTCCCGCAACGATGTGATATTTGGAATGAACGGGAACGATGTCGTCTTAGGACAGGAAGGCGATGACATCATCTGCGGTGGCAACGGCAACGATATACTAAGAGGGAGGGGTGGCGCCGACCGGATGGACGGCGGTGACGGAGACGATGTGCTTTGGGGAGGGGCTGACGAAGGTGATCAACTGTTTGGCGGTGATGGGGACGACTTCTTGGGAGGCGGGGAAGGTGATGATTTATGTGACGGAGGACGGGGGAAAGATCGCACCAACGGTATCTGCGCGATCCTGAGACAGGTCCCCTGACCCGAAGAATTCAAGACTCTTCCTGAAGCCCATCCTACGCGGCCAGAGCATGGGCAACCCCAAAGTAGCCCCCGATTCGCCCACCTCTGCTACTTGGCTACGCTTTACTCGCTCCCCGCATCGTCATCGTTTCACTTATCCCAAGCCCGCAAATGCCGATGAGCCTGATGCCATGAGTCCCTTGAGCCGGTTCCGGAAAAAATAAGGGGCGGCTCCGCTTGAAGCCGCCCCTCGATTGGTCTTACAGTCTCCGGACCTGTTATTCCCTCTAGATCAGGTCGATTAGAGGGGTGACCTTCAGGAACACCGGGGCGAACACTAGGGAAACGATGGCCATCAGCTTGAGCAGGATGTTCAAGGACGGGCCGGAGGTGTCCTTGAACGGATCACCGACCACATCTCCCTCTACAGCCGCTTTGTGAGCATCGGAGCCCTTGCCACCGAAGTTCCCCAATTCCACGTATTTCTTGGCGTTGTCCCATGCGCCGCCAGCGGTCGCCATCATTATCGCCAACATGAACCCGGCGCCCACCGCACCGATCAACAAGCCTCCCAGCGCCTCCGGACCCAAGATGAAACCGGTTGCGATGGGCACAATCACGGCCATCAAACCGGGGATAATCATCTCCTTTAGGGCGCCTGTGGTGCTGATATCCACGCACCGGGCGTAGTCGGGCTGGCCCGTACCGTCCATTATTCCGGGAATCTCCCGGAACTGGCGGCGGACCTCCTCTACGATCGACATCGCTGCTCTCCCCACCGCTTTCATAGTGAGGGCGGAGAATACGAAGGGTAGCATGGCGCCGATCAACAACCCCACCAACGTGGTGTGGCTTAGCAGATTTATCGTGGTCAATCCTGCCGCCACCCCGTACGCCGCCAGCAGAGCCAAAGAGGTAAGGGCGGCGGAGCCGATGGCGAATCCCTTGCCGGTGGCAGCGGTGGTGTTCCCCAAGGCGTCCAGAGCGTCGGTCCGCTCCCGCACCTCCGCAGGCAACCCAGCCTGTTCGGCGATACCACCGGCGTTATCCGCAACGGGGCCGTAGGCATCCGTGGCCAGAGTGATGCCCAGGGTGGACAGCAATCCAACCCCTGCCAGGGCCACACCATAGAAGCCCGATAATTCGAAGGCAACTAGAATCGTAACGCTGATGGCTATCAGCGGAATTATCGTGCTTATCATGCCGATGGCGATGCCACTAATCATGACTGTGGCGGCCCCCGTCTCCGTGCTCGCCGCGATCTGCTTGACGGGGCCGTAATCGTAAGAGGTGTAGTATTCAGTTGATAGGCCAATCACTATGCCAGCCACCAAGCCTACCAATATGATCCAGAACAGTTTGATATCCAGGCCCATGGCTAGGACGATGACTAGCGCGAAGATAGCCACCAGTATCGCTGAGGCGAAGATACCCCGCCGTAAGGACCAAAGCAATTTCCCGAAATCGGCTTGCTCGCCGCTTCGCACTACAAAGGTTCCCAGGATAGCCGCCAATATGCCTCCGGCGGCAATCACCAGCGGTAACACCGCCGTTCCGGCGTCGTAGGCGGTTACGCCCGCCAAGGCGATGCAAGCGATGATTGACCCAACATAGGACTCGAACAGATCGGCGCCCATGCCAGCAACGTCGCCAACGTTGTCTCCCACGTTGTCGGCGATGACTCCCGGATTGCGGGGATCGTCCTCGGGTATGCCCGCTTCAACTTTACCCACCAGGTCTGTGCCCACGTCGGCGGCCTTGGTGAAGATTCCGCCTCCAACCCTGGCAAATAGAGCTATGGAGCTGGCGCCAAAGCCGAAGCCGGCCACCACCGTGATGTCCTGGAAGATAACGTACAGAGCCGTCACGCCTATCAGGCCGATCCCAACCACCGTCACGCCCATGACCGTGCCGCTGGAGAAGGCTACGCGCAAGGCCGGGTTCAGGCCCCGGATGGCGGCCGTTGCCGTCCTCACGTTCGCCCGTACCGCGATGCTCATACCAACCAACCCGGCAAATGCCGAGCAAATGGTTCCCGCGAGATAAGATATCGCCGTTTTGGGAACCACGGATCCCAGAGTCAACCAGTCGATCAATACACCTAGAACAATCGCGACAATCACCACGAAGGGGAGCAGCGCCATATATTCCCGGCGTAAAAATGCATTGGACCCTATACGGATCGCATCACCAATGGCCCGCACTTGTTCGTTCCCCTCGTCGGCCTTGATCAACCTAATAGCGGTGATGGCGGCAAAGAGAAGAGCTACTCCACCGGCGACAAAAGCCAGAATTATCGGCACCATAAATCTTTCCTTTTCACCCACAAAATCCCAGGTTTTAGGCGTGCGAAACTTATCACAATCCCCAGTGAGTGTCAAGAAAAACCGATGGAGCCGTAGGCACGATGCAGTCTCGAAGACCGCCTCGTCAGGGGGTATAGACGATTACGCCGGGAAGAGCGATGGCTATTGAGAACCAGAAGGACCGCCTCGTGTTGAGCCGCTTTAGCTGGACGCCGGACATAGGACCGCCGGTCG
>CAXEOX010000097.1:0-11714 GCA_963997925.1 uncultured bacterium | reverse complement strand
AGAGATGGTGGGCGGTAGTGGACTCGAACCACTGACCTCTTGCGTGTCGAGCAAGTACTCTAACCAACTGAGCTAACCGCCCTCATCCGCAGTCTATCAAGTGCCCCAAGGGGCGTCAAGGCGAGGTGCTCGGCCATCTTGTATCCCCATGCGCGCTGAGCCTATAATTTCCCCGCAGTGGGACGAGTCGTCCACTGCAGTTAGCGGCCCCACTCAAACTGGTAAAGGAGATTGATAGGCTATGGCTGATTATCTTTACGTGGTTCAGATGGACATCCCCGCCGAGAAAGAGGCGGACTTCAACCGCATCTATGACACCCAGCACGTGCCCAACATCACAACCGTTCCCGGCGTCCAAGGGTGTACCCGATTCAAATTGGAATCTGCCGACGTGGACGGAGTACCCACGTATCTTGCCCTGTATGAGATTGATTCTCCGGACGTCCCTCAATCCGCCGGCTGGGTGGCCGAGTCGGATAAGGGCGACTGGGCGAGTCAGATACGCCCCCACACTACTAACCGAACCCACTTGATCTTCAAAAAGGTCGGTTAGCGGCGTCGAATCTCCACCGGACCGGATGGTATACTGACCCCGTTCAAAATCGGTCCGGTGGAACCGGACATTTGCTATGCCAACATTAGGTTGCCCCGCCTGTAATCAGGCTCGGTGTGGGCCAACTCCAGGTCAATTATCCGGGAGGAAGTGAATGGTAGTCGCTGCGGACACTGTCGAGATGGACCCCCAAGGCCTTGACCGCGTGGAAGCCCTTTTTCAAGAACAGATCGATCAGGGCACCCACCCCGGTTCGGCTCTGGCGGTGTACCGGCATGGCAAGCCCGTGCTGGACCTGTTTGGCGGCGAGGCCGATGCCGAAGCGGGTCTCCCGGTAAATAGCGACACCATGTTCATCCTGTATTCGTCCACCAAGCCCCTAGCCGCCGCCTGCATCCACATCCTCTGGGAGCGAGGGAAACTTGGCTGGGACGACCCGGTGGCAGAGCACTGGCCTGGGTTCGCCAAGAACGGCAAAGGCGACGTCACCATCAGACACGTCCTGACTCACCAGGGAGGGTTTCCGGAAACTCCGCCCGAGCTAACCTGGGACAAATGGCATGACTGGAATAACGTGGTGCAGGCGATGGAGGATATCCGGCCCGACTATCCGGCGGGCAAGGTCCTAGCCTACCACCCGAGAAATTTCGGCTGGGTCCTGGGCGAGTTGGTCGCCCGGATCGACGGCCGTTCCTTCCAACAGTTCCTGCGGGAAGAGGTGACGGAACGCCTGGAAATGAACGATTTTTACGTTGGACTGCCAGCAGACCTGGAGAGCCGGGTTTCCAAGGAACACGCTACCGACGACTGCGACCATCCCTACCAGGTTTCCATGTACAACAAACCGGAGGTGCATCAAGCAGTGCACCCGGCCGGCGGCGGCATAGCCACGGCTCGAGACTTGGCCCGTTTTTTCGCGATGATGGAGGGCGGCGGTACACTGGATGGCGTGAAGATATTGGAGCCTGAAACGGTGGCCGAGGTCACCACGCTACAGGTTGAAGGAATGGATCTGACGAACGAGCGAACCACCAAGCGGTCCCTGGGTCTTTCCCTGGGCGACCCTCGCATGGGGACCTCACTAACTGAAGACCTGCGAACCTTCGGCCACGGAGGGGCGGGAACGTCAGTGGGTTGGGCCGACCCGGATTCCGGGCTGGCGATGGCCTATATCACTAACGGTTACCGCGAAGACGGGTCCAACTTGCCGCGACTGGCGGCCATGTCCCAGGCAGTGCGCGACTCCTGCCTCTGATTCAGGCTCAACCAGTTCTCCCGGTCAGGAATATCGCGAGCTTGGGGTGAAACCACCGGCATTCCGGCGCGGGCCGGAATCCATGAAAAATCTACACCAACCATATCCACGGAAACCAGCTCCCGCCGGTGCGGTAATCTCGGTTTCTTCATCACTTAGATGGGCAAACCGAGACACTAGCCGGTTAGCAGGGAACCCGGTACTAAGCGGAAGTCTTTAGCCCCACGGCGTCGATCCCAGCCTGAGCCGAGTCCTCATCCTGCTGAGCGGTGCCGCCGCTGCCGCCGACGGCCCCGACTAATTCGCCGTCCCGGTAGACCGGCAAGGCACCCTGGCCGGGAATCATGTGGCCCCCTTCCATGGCCATCATGCCTCGGAACACCGGCGACATGGCATTATCCGTCAGTTCGCCGCTGGGACGTCCGAAGCAGGCGGAAGATACGGCTTTTGCCCGGGAGATTGCCGGGGTTCGCCAGGGAGCGCCGTCGGTGCGAAACATGCCAATGAGGTCGCCCCTGGGATCAACCACCGAGACGCTCATCTTTGCGCCCATCTCGAACACCTTGGCTTTCGCCGCTGCGAGAATGGTTTCCGCTTCCGCTAGTGTCAACGTTGCCATCGTTTTCCTCCATCCTTGATTTTGATTTTCCGGGTTGCATCCTAAGGCTGAATCGTCAGTTTGGCGTTATTCTGCCTCCCCTGCCCATCGGCTTGGGAGGTTCATCATTCCGTCAAACCCTAACTCGGTGCATAAGGCTTGATACTCTTGCTTCGGAGCGCCATTCCATCGGAGTTCGTCCAGAGTTTCCGTTAGGGGGACATCAAACCGGAGGGTTGTCAGACGCTTATAGAGCGCCGCCTCTTCGCGACGCTCCGCCAAGCTGGCAGCTACGGCTTGGGCGCCTCGGGGCCGGACATCCCACTGTTCCGGATCGTCGGGGATGTTCTCTATCTGGCCGTAGCGGTCTAACACCAAGGCTGCGGTTTTAGCCCCCCATCTGGGGATACCTGGAATCCCATCGGCGGCATCTCCCACCAAAGCGAGGTAATCGGGGATAGACGCAGGCGGTACCCCGAACTTCTCCCGGACTCCGGCATCGTCCAGCGTTATGTTGCGCCTCCGGTCGAGGCAAACTACTTTGGAGCCAATCACCATCTGGGTAAGGTCTTTGTCCGGGGAGCAGATAACCACTTGGTCCACGTCCGGAGCGTCCCGCCAGAGTACCGTGGCCGAGGCTAGCGCGTCGTCGGCTTCAAACTCCACCATGGGCCAAACGACAACGCCAAGAGCGGCGATTGCCCGCTCCGCCAAGTGGAACTGGCTCATCAGGTCTTCAGGCGTACCCTCGCCGGTCTTGTACCCGTCGAACATATCGTTTCTAAAGGACTCGACAACATGGTCAAAGGCGCAGGCTACGTGGGTGACGCCATCTTCCCGGAGCAGCATCAGCATCGTCTGCATGATGCCACGGACGGCGCTGACCGGACGCCCATCCGGCGCAGTTACCGGAGGCAAGGCGAAATGGGCACGGAAAAGCTCGTAGGTGCCGTCTACCAGGTGGATTTTCATGGCGGTGTGCAGGTTCCTCCGATCAATGATGGAGGTAGCGGGTATGAGGCTTGGATTGGCAGTGTAATCTGGGTGGGATACCCTGTCAACGACTCGTTAAGGTGAGGAATCGAGCTGGGGAGAATGCTGGTTAAGGAAAGTCCTTGGCGATGAGCGCCAGGGTTTCCGGGTCCGGTGCTATCCCGATCAACGTGTTCTCGCCCTCCAACCTAAGGAGCACTGAGCGTCCAGGGCGGTGCCAGGTCAAGATGTCTCCCTTGTCTTCCCGTCTTTCCCACTGGCTTGTCTGAGCGGTGAATTCTATATACGCCTCGAAAAACTCACCGGCGTCGATGGCCGTGTCCCACACGAACACCGCAGCTAACGCCCTTCCACCGGAATCGTCTTTCAGCAGCCGGAAACGGTCTCCGCCCCAACCACTGGCGGCTCGGATGGACTGGAGCCGGGGCAACCCGGTCTCCAGGTAGGTGCGCAGCAGAAACTCGCCGAACACGTCCTCCATCACCACTTCCCAACCTTCTTGGATCAACGAAGTTCCGGCAGGCAGCGACACGAGTATCGGGTCTTCTCCGGCTTTGTATTTGGTCGGGTGCAGTATCTGCTCGGTGGAAACTGGAGGCCGGGCGTATATCTGGTTCACTTGACGCCAGATGCCGGGTGTCTGTTGCACCGAAGACACGAACGCCGCGCCTGCTTGATAGGGGAAAAGCAGCGTCTTCTGAATCACTGCGGGCGCCCTTTCAAATAGCTATAAGCTTGGGTCTCCAGCCTCTGGTATCAGTTCTATCAACTCCGGCAAAGTCAGGTTAGCGGTCGCGTACACCTGGGATGCGACTGTTGCGTCGCCCTCAAGCAGAGCGGTCATCGCCAATGCCCGGTCCTGGTTAGCCTCCGATTCCTCGACAAGTGTGCGGGCATCGAACCGTTGCTGCTGCAATGCGTGGACCAACTCGTGAGCCATGGTCAGTTTCCCTTCGCCATTCAGGGGTAGCGATTCGGCGACTACCAACAATTCGTCGGTTTCCAGATTGAACAACCCCAAGACCTGCTCTCCCAGCAGTTCTAGGAATAAGGGGTACAGCTCAACCGATGGGTTCATAAGGCCCAATATCCAATATAGCTCCTGAACACTGGCCAACTCCTCCTGGTCTTCTTCATCGATGGTAGCGGCCAAGTAGTCAGCTAGATCCGGGCGAGAGATTAATTCCGGAGCTACGGGCTCCAGAACAGTAAGCCCCCTGGCCTCGGATAACGCTTCAGATATGGCTTGGACGGACCGGGTCAATCTTGGATCCGTGCTCTTTGGCTGTGCTTGAGCTTTTGTTGTCGGCGTAGATGGTACGTCCGAACGAGGCCGGACGGTGGGTACTGGGGCTGGTGTCGCCGGTTGTTTGGTTGAGCTTGCGGGTGGAGTTGGTGTCAACTTGGGTTCGGGTTCAGTAGTGGCAGTGGGGGCAACCTGGGAAGTTTTTGTAGGTATTGGGGTTACAGGGATAGTAGGAGTGGCGGCGAGAGTGGGAGCGGCAGTGGGCGTGGCCGTGTTGGAAGGCGTCGGCGCGTTGGTGCAAGCCCAAGACGCTAGTAAAACCGATACGGCCAGCGCCAACGCCAGAGGCTTCCACTGCGCCAACGTTGCGCCGAGCCGAGAATATCTTCGATCAGTCAAATCAACCGCTTCGTATAGGTCTCTACGTACAATGTAGCACGAGACACACATCCGCAGAGCGGCAGAGTCCTACGAGTCATTGAAACCGATCGATGAGGATGTGTGAGGCGGGTCCGGGCGGCCGATCTGTCGGGAGAACCAAGCTGGCCGGCACTCACAGTGCCGGCCAACGTCTAACGGGGGAAGGCCAGGGTAGGGGCGGTGAGGGCTCGTCCATCAACCGTGAAACTTCCCGATGTGGCGTTCGTTAGGATGTCCAACAGCGAACTGGCATCGTAGGTAGTTATGTTTTCCAGTGCCAACAGGCTTGTGCTGGCGCCAGGGCCGACTACCTTGAAGGAAACAACCGCTATCGGGCCATCGCCGTTGATTCCTTCGCTGTCGATCAATCCTGCCCAGAGACGGCCCGGGCTGCGGGTTCCGAAGTCGAACAAGGCGCTTTGGGCCAAGCCGCCCGCTTCAACGCCGGACACTTCAAGAACCGACGGGTCATATGTCAGAACGAATTCCAGACTGCCGATATTTTCCGCGCCGGTTAGATGGATGGGCACATTGACGTTGGTCAGCAGTACTATGGGGTCAATCAGTTTGCGGGAGGACGTTGGGTCCGCTTTGGGCAATGGGGTCGGCGCCACTTTTGCAACTGGGGTGGGGACCGGGGTAGACACGGCATCCGGAACCGCCGTAGGTTGCACGGACGTTGTAGGGGTCAGGTCGGCTGCCGCTGTATCGCTTCCCAGGACACCGAACAACAAAGTGCCAACGACAACCACAACCAGGATGGTTACCCCTCCCAGGGCTACCTTCCAATGATCTGCCAGGGCTAATAGACCTAGATCAACCCATACTCTCATACTTACTTCCTAGCCTTGCCGCGCCATCGCCAGAAGCTGGCGGGCGTCGTCGGGTGTTACTTGGCCGTCGTTGTTCACGTCCATGGCCAAGTCTTCTTCGGCCAATCCGACGAACATTCGAAGGGCGATGAGCGCGTCTATCGCAGTGATGTTGCCGTCGCCATTGCCGTCTCCGGCTATCGTGTCGTCAACCGTCAGACTGCCCGGAACGAGATTGATGGTCCGAAGCCGGCCTCGGGAGTCGCCTACCGCCGAGTCGGCTAGGGTGATGGGGCTGGAGCTTCCACGCTCTCCGATAATCCTAAATTCGACTACGGCTGCCGATCCATCGGCATTCACATCTCTAGCGGCGGTAGTTCCAAATCGAATCACACCGGGAATCTCGGCATTGTAGCTAAAGGACGTCGTAGACGTGCGGGATCCCTGGTGCACGTTCACAATCTCGGCGATCGATGGATTGTAGAACAAGTTGAATTCCAAGCTATTTATCTCTCGAGCCTCTTCCAGCCGGACTGGAACCAACACGGTTGCTCCAGGAGGAGCGGTCCTAGATTCCACGGTCAGGATCGCGTCCGTTGGTATGGCTACGGGTGTCGGGGTCGCCACCGGAACGGGTGTGGGCTGCGGCGTTGGTGTTGGCGCAGGCTCTGGCGTTGGTGTCGGAGCCTGCGTGGCAGGGGGAGGAGGCCGTACCGCCTTTCCACCTCTGGTCAAGACGACTTGATAAGTTCCCACGGGGTCAGCGGCTTGATCCGCGGCTGACAATACCAGAACATAGTTGCCGGTGATGGGCGCGGTCCAACGAATCATTGTGCCGGATCCGTAGTTCGATGCGCTGAAGCCGGTGGCATAGTTGACCACCGAGAACCTCACGGCTGTGGCAGTGCCTAGATGAACCTGCAATGTATAGGTCTCATCCCTCTCGCCGGGGAAAGAGAAGTAGTCGTAGTCGTCGGTGGGACTGATCGCGCCCGCGATAGCATTGCCGAAGCCTATCTGCGTTGCCCAAGTGGGAATGTCCCGGTGACGGTCTTCAAGCGCATAGTCTGAATCGATGGTGAGGTTGTAAGTGCCGATGGCGCTGGTCAGCCGGGGTGACTTGGAAACTACGGCGTAATAGGTCCCGTCGTCCGGGGATATCCAGGTGACATCACTGCCTTCGCCGAAGTTACTGGCTAGGACTTCCTGGCCGGTGGTATTTCCTCGCACTGTCAGGGACACGCCCGACGTGGTGCCGTAGTCCATGGCGAAGGTGTATCTGACTCCCCGGCGGCTCTGGAATGAAAAGTAATCCAGGTCGTTTACCGGACTGATGGCGCCGGCCACGGCATTGCCGTAGCCGATCTGAGTAGCGCCATTCGGGGTGTCGCCGTGGCGGTCGTTAAGAGAAGTCTCGGCTTCGACTTTGACCGTGTAGGTGCCTATCCCATCTCTGAGCTGGGCGGGCGCGCTGATAACGATATAGTAGATTCCGGAATCCGGCGCGATCCATTCCAGATTGTGGGAAATGCCGTCGCTTGCTGCATTGGCGCTTCCATTCGGATTCTTGACGGCGATGGACACTCCCCTGGCGTTGCCTAATTCCACCTGAATGTCATATTTCACGCCTCGCTCGGTCGAAAATGAGAAGTAATCTAAGTCTTTGGGCGGGCTTATAGCGCCGGCCGTGGCATTCCCAAAGTTGATAGAAGTGGCGTCGGCGCGAGCTTCGCCGTGGCGGTCCAGAAGGGTGTTATCGCCCTCTATCTTGACGGTGTAAGTGCCGATGGGGTTCGCGATCTGGCTTGGAGCGGAAACGGCAACGTAGTAAGAGTTGTCGTCAGGAGCGATCCATTCCAGCGTCGACCCCAATCCGCCATTGGATACTTCGATGTTTCCGTCTGCGTCAGCGATCGAAAGACTAACGGCTACGGCGCTGCCCAATTCCGATTCAACGGTGTAACTGACACCGCGCTTCGCTAGAAATCCGAAGAAATCTTGGTCTTCCGCCGGGCTGATGGCGCCGGCCACTGCGCTTCCGAAATTTATCCCCGTAGCGTCGCCAGGCGTGCCGCTGTGCCGGTCAATCAGGGCGTTATCGGCCTCGACACGCAGGGTATAGGAGCCGACGCCGACCCTGACTTGGGATGATACGGAAAGAACTACGTAATAGGTCCCGTCGGTTGGGGCTAACCAATCGAGGCTCATGCCTATCCCGCCGTTGGATGCTGCTGTTCCTATGACGGGTTGGTGCACTGCTATATTCACCGTTTCGGCGCTTCCCGGCTCAATGGAGATGCTGTACATCACGCCTCTTCTAGTCTGGAAAGAGAAGAAGTCTAGATCGTCCGCCGGGCTTACGGCCCCTTGATGGGCGTTGCCAAAGCTGATGGGCGTGGCATCTACACGCCGTTCCGAGTGGCGGTCAACCAGAGACGTGTTGGCGGTAACCTTGACGGCGTAGGTGCCGACGGGTTCCCTGACCCTGCTGGTGCCGGACACGACGACGTGGTAGAGACGGGTCGCCGGTGCCACCCAGTCCATGGTGATGCCAACGCCGTCGTTGGTTTTCTCCAGGTCTCCAACTGAATCGCGCACCGACAATGTCAGCCCGGTCGCCGTGCCGAGTTCAGCATCTATGGTGTATTTGATTCCCCTGCTAGCCAGGAAAGAGAAGTAGTCTTCGTCGTCACCACCGTGTACACCTACGTCGATGTCGGGCTGGTTAGACCAAGGGCTGATTGCTCCTTGATACCGGTTACCGAAGGCCATGGACGTAGCAGCGTCCCGGGAATCTCCGTGGCGGTCCAAGAGGGTGGTGTCGGCGCTGACTTGCAAGGTATAAGTGCCCAAGAAGACCTGGCCCGATAGAGGGTCCCAATCCGCTGAAACCTCAACGAAGTAGGTATCGTTGGTGCGTGCGATCCAATCGACCAACAGCTGCCCGGTGCGTTCGTAGGCAAACTGGCCTTCGGAGCTTCCGATGCCGCGGTCGATGGAGTTGACGACTTGCAGGTTGGCCGATTGGACGGTGCCTAGGTTCACGATGAACGAATATCGAACGCCTCTTTGAGCCTGAAAAGAGAAGTAGTCGATGTCGATCCCAGTGGATGAGCCATCGATGGAACCCGAAACTACGCTACCTATGGTGTTGATCGGCGTGGCCAGGTTACGGTAGTCACCGTGATCGTCTGCCGCTTGGGCCGAAGGAGGAGTGGCTAGGTGAATGAGGCTGAAGACCGATACAAAGATCGGCACCATGATTATTGCTAGCGCCGCGCTGAACGGCATTGCCAGGTTCCGCATCTACACACTCCCCACTCGCCAACACCCGGTGATGGCCTACTTGATAATGACGGCGGAACATCGGGAAACGTGCCCGGAGGTTTCACCGTTTGAAGCTGATTTTAGAAGAGACTACCGGTTCGGGTAGCCTTGATGGATAAGGTACTGATTTATTGTAGTAGGTAGGTTTATTGTTATTCAATCGATTGGGATACGGATAAAAAGCATTTTGGGATACCCTTCAAGGATTCTCGAGGAGGGCGAGAGGAGACGGCTGATTCCGTTCGGTGAGGTCGGAGGTTGTCCGAACACCGGGTAGTGTGGTTTGGCGGGCTCACCACCAACGGAGAGCCCCCGGTAGGCCGAGCTTATCGAAAGTCCAATGCTCTTGTTTCTGTGGTGTCTGGCTAGGAGCTAAGCGATCGGGACTGTTGTTACATTATGGGCCTGCAACGCCGGGAGAACCTCTTCTCCGAACCGTTGCAGGTTGCGGACGAACATGTCATGGGGCATCGCGCCCTGGTTGAAGTTGAGCAGCAGAGTTGCCCCGCCCACGGTATCGGCCAGAGTTATCAACGAGTCCCTTACCTCCTCAGGCGATCCCCAGCACACTTGCTCGTTGCGCTCCAAGTCCTCCAGCGTCATGCTGCGGAAGCTCTGCAAGGCGCCCATGAAGGCCTCCCGGTTCTCCGGCCTGATGTAGTCGTAGTCCGATTCGGAGCGGTAGCCGCTGCTCTGCTGGTTTGCCACGTTGGATACGCTACCGTGGCTGAACAGCGTGTGGAAAAAGTACAGCGTGTACGGCCCAGCTTCTTTCATCGCCTGCTGCCGGTTGTCGGCCACGTACACGTTGGCCCTCAGGACCATATGGTCAGGAGTGATTGAGTGTCCGTTCTTGGCAAGGCACTCGGCGTAGAAGCGAATCATGTCTTGCATCACCGCCAGATTCGCGTTGGCGCCGGGGGTTATGGGGATGTTCTCCCGTCCGGCCCACTCAATGGTCTCCTTGCTGACCGTCACCGGCACCCATACCGGGGGACGGGGCTGCTGCACCGGACGAGGCCATATCGCCACGTCGTTGTACGTCCAGAAATCTCCTTTGTACGAGAACGACTCTTCCGACCAAGCCAGCTTGATGATTTCCCAGGCTTCGTTAAAGCGGGCCCTGGACTCCCCTTGGTCGACGCCGTAGGCGACGTATTCCCGTGGGATGCCCCGGACGAACCCGGAGATCAACCGGCCGTCGGTGAGACAATCCAGCATGGCCAGTTCTTCCGCCAGTCTCAGCGGTTCGTGAACCGGTAAACAGTTGCCGTAGATGAGCAGCTTCATACGGTTAGTTATCTGGGAAGCCGCCGCCGCCATGAGGTTGGGCGATGGCATCATTCCATATGGAGAGGTGTGGTGCTCGTTGAAACCCAAGCCGTCAAAGCCCAACTTTTCCATCAAGGCCCAGGCGCTCAGGTGCTCTTTGTAGTTGCTCACGGCCAATTCCGGCCGGAAATGCTGTTTAGGCAGAGGGTAGGGCAATTCCCCATCTACCTTCAGATGGTCTAAATGTTCTGGGTAGGGGAGCAGATCGAATGCAATCACCTGCATCGGTGAGCCTCCAGTGGTCTATTTGAGAGCGTGGCAATTGTAGCACTGAGGCTATGGCTGTCAATCGGGATTCAAGGGATCTAATGGGACAGTTTTGCTACTGCCAGCTTCTGGCCTTGGGCATGTGGGGCAGTCCCTGGGTACCCTGGATGTGCTGGGCGACGATGTTCATGGTGCCTTCCCGCCGGGAAATAATGCCTCGGATTATCAGCACCGGCTCCTTTATGTCCATTCGGTGCTTCTTGAAAGCTTGGGGCCATACTGCGATGGGGATGTGGCCGAACTCGTCTTCCAGGGTGAGAAACACGGCTTTTGACAGGGGGCGTTGCCGACGAATCACTATGCCGGCCACGGTCACGACTTCGCCATCGGGCCGGTCCACAACTTCCCGGCTATTCAGCACCTCCTGACCCAAGTGAGGACGCAGCATGGTCATCAAGTGCCCTTTGGGATGAAGCTGCATGGTGCGGTATTCGTCCATCATGATTTCCCACTCAGTCTGTTTGGGCAGCTCGGCCATGTCCTGCTCAACTGGTAAGGGTAAAGCCTGCTGATAGCCGTGGGGACGGTAACGCAGCCCCACCTCCCACAGCGTGCTCCGGCGGTCCGGTGTCAGGGAGTCGAAGGCCCCGGCGCTTACCAAGTTCTCCAGGGCTTCCCGCTGTAACCCGGTACGCTCCATAGCGTTGCCCAGATCGCTGAACGGTCCGCCGCTTTCCCGTGACTGAACTATGGATGTTGCCGCTGCTCCTCCCACGCCTTTTACGTAGAGAAAGCCTAGGAGGAGGGAGTCGCCGCCCTCACCGCCTGCCCCCTCTGTCTCAGAAAGAGGGGTGGCCGAGGGGCGGAAATCCCCCCAACCCCCCTTTACGAAAGCGGGGCTGTTTGAGGTACTTCTTTCATCCCTTGATGTCTCTCGTGTTCCTCCCATCAACGGCCCTCGTCCTTCCCCC
>CAXEOX010000096.1:0-11884 GCA_963997925.1 uncultured bacterium | reverse complement strand
TCGCAGGTCTCATGTCGAGCTATCCGGTCTCATGACACGAGCTAGCTTACTTGTAGCTGATAATCAGCCATCCCTAGCAGTATGCCGAGGAAGCGATCTGCCAGCATGAAGTGTCGCAGGGCAAATCAGGTCTGGGCTAATCTCGGGGGCTATCAGGGGGCGGAACACCCTGGCCCCCGGATACCCCTAAACTCGGTGAACTAAAAAGCTCTCTCCCCGCCGTTGACGTGGAAAGTTTGGCCAGTGATAAACCCGGCTTCGTCGGAGCAAAGAAATGCGCAGAGGGCCGCGATTTCACTAGGTTGTCCAGTACGGCCAACTGGAATCTCAGCTACGCGGGGATTGACGCGTGGCTGTTGGCCACCTTCGCGAATCGTGTCAATGGCACCGGGAACGATACAGTTGACCAAGATGCCGTCGGGCGCCAACTCGGTGGACAAAGCTCTGGTGAATCCGATGACACCTACTTTGGCAGCGGATATATGGACCCCACCGTGGCGACCTTGGAAAGCCTGGAGACCGCTGAAATTTATCACCCGTCCCCATTTTCTTTCCAACATTCCGGGCAGCGCGGCCTTGGCGCATATAAATGCCGGGTCCAAGTCGGTAGCCAGAGTGCCCCGCCAGTCTTCGTAGGTCATTTCAGCAAACGGCATATGGGGTCGCACTGCTGCGTTGTTAACCACGATGTCGATGTGGCCGAACTCGGCTAAAGCTTTGTCCAACATCCCTTCCAGTTGTCCCCGGTCTCCTACATCAGCAAGAAGAGGCAAAGCCTTGGGACCAAGTGCCCGCACCTCGTCTGCCACTGCGCCGGCCTCTTTCTGGTTGGTCCGAGCGTTAACCACGACACTGGCGCCTCCCTTGGCCAGCGCCAACGCGATAGACCTGCCTATGTTCCGGCCGGAGCCGGTAACCAGCGCTACCTTTCCATCCAGTTTCATGAATTCCTCCTCCATCCATCATCCATAGTCACGAAATTGCCTTAATCTTAACGGAGTTTCCGCGCCACCGCCTGGTACAAAACTGCCGTGAATCGGTCGAACAGGTTTTCCAGATCAGTTCGGCAGGCCAACTCACTTTGAGAGTACGGCATCAACCCCGTACTCTACGACAGCCAGGCCTCCAATGAACCTGGTTGCCAACAGGTCACGACTCCCCGGGGGCCGTTCTTGTAGGGAAGCAGAATGGCGTACAAGAGATCGCACATCGGCGTTGGCACGTTCACACAGCGGCCGATCCGGCCCACCGCACCGACCATTGCGTCTAGCTCCATTATGAACCCAGTTCGACTCGCTTAAGCCTACGCTCATCCCACTCCTGCTATTGCCCTGCTTGCGACACGAAGCGCAAAAGAAGCGGCCTTGGTACAGAGGGGCACCAGGCCGCTTGACCACTCGGACGTCAACCGATGGTGGGATCCTGTATATCGTAGAACGATGCAGCAGCCAAGACCATCGGGCCAACATGGTATCTCCTATGATTAATACCCTGTTGCTAACTCCACCCGGAGCCGACTTCCAACCGATTCCCAGCTCCGGCGACGTCTCTCACACTATTCATACATACCTCTTCAAACACGCATATATTCGTCTGTAACACTTCTCTTTGACGATTGTCTCGCCTGTGATTTGCCAGGTCTCACTTAGTTGAAAAGGAGGATGAACAGATGCGCAATTTGAAAAAGGTGCTTGTTGTCGATGACTTTCGTCTTATCCCTGTACTTCTCGCTAAATATTTAGACAGATCGGGGTTTGCAACGCACACCGCGAGCAACGGTCGAGAGGCATTAGAAAAATTTCGACGTGAGGAACCAGAGATGTTGATCTCCGATGCGCACCTACCCGGCATGAATGGCTTCGAGCTAACCCGGCGAGTACGGGAAATTTCCGATATCCCCATCGTGATTATGTCAGCCGGGTCAGGTTACATGGAGGACGGCTAGGAGGCAGCAATAGATTCAGGCGCAGACGCGTTCTTAATGAAACCTTTTGATTTAGTCGATCTCTTAGACGAAATTAACGGTCTGCTAGCAAAGGCCAAGCCGGGTGCCGGGTGCAGAGAAGTGGCGAAAATTGGCCAGAGCTAAAACCGAAGACAACGGCGATAACTATCGGGCAACTGGGGACAGAAGCGAGTCGGGTGGAGCGATGTTGACGGTGACCCAAGTAGCGGACTCGCTAAACGTCCATCCCCACTCTGTGCGGCGTTGGGCGGACTCTGGGCTTCTGCAATGCTACCGCATAGGTGTCAGGGGGACCGAAGGTTCTCTATCAAGGATATTCAAGTCTTCCTCGAGTCATCCGGCAGGGAACGGGAGTTAAAGGACCATGATTACAAAAATACCGGACCATCTGTGAACAAGACATTGCCGCCCCGGTAGACTTCACGCACCTCATGCAGCTAGATGTCCCTCGATGCGCTCCGGACGCAAGGCCTGTCCGCCGCCATGATGGCACCGGGGACCGTAGCGGGCACCCCATTCACCCCACCTTCACATACTAAGTCACTTAAGGCTTAGGAAACGCGCACTGAGAAGGAATGAAAGGTGAGTGAAACTGGGAGTTTCACTCACCTTTCATTCGATGGCAACAGACCCGCGGCTGATAAAGCTAGCTCGGCGAGACTCCAGCCTAACTCGGGGACTTGCTGAACATGATGAATCCGTTACTGTCGGGCGTATTGCATCCCGCCAGAGCAGTTTCAGCTCGCACCGTCACTTGCCGGGGGCCCGCAGTCCCCCGAAGTTGCTGAAGGCTATCAGAGAAGAGAGCGGAGCGGGTGCGTCCGGTCCCATTATTCCCTCCACTGGAAAGGAAGGGATGCGGACCTTCGACCCTGATGTCGTCGGCATAGAAGTCGTGGGCCTCACCCAGCTTCACACCGTGCCACTGGAAGCCCTCCAGGAACTGCTGCGTGAAGGTGAGATAGCCGTCGTACGGGTTGAAGATGTCAACATCATTGGGACCTAGGCCTGATCCCTCCCACATCTTCCGTGCCAGGCTGGCGACCGCCTCTTGGTGTTCCTCCAGAGTTGCCATGGTGCTCCGGCCCCTGCCGTTGTTCTGGGCATGGTTCAAGACGTAAACCGGCTTCTGCCTCAGGTCTTTCGCACGCTCAGCGGTGGTGAATATGAAGGCAGCGCACGTATTGACCGGCCGGTCACAGTCGTACACAACTAGAGGTTCCTCTATCAAACGTCCGTTCAGATATTCCTCGGTAGTGATTTGATGCGGCTCGTGCATCGCGTAGTATCCCCAGGGGGTCATCAGGCCGTTTCTACGCAGATTCAAACAAAGAGGGGCCAGCCCGTCATGGGACTTGCCGTATTTTTTACAATATTGCTGGAAGATTACGAGATTGTTGAACATCGCGCCGGCTTGATAGCCCCAGGGAAGGGTAAAGGCACTATTTCCGGGAGCCTCCTGATTGCTGTTCTGGGGATTGTTGTGCCCGTACCGGCCATCGAGGTTGACCATCGGGTACCACACCAGAGCAGTCTCGCACAGACCGTCACCCACGGCCTGAGCAGCCATGCCCATCATGGGGCCGATGTAGGGCGAATCGGATTTAAGATACTTTACGTTCTTGAATCCCACCTCGTGTTGTATCCACTCCGCTGAAGCCTTGATCAGGCCGTCTTCTGTGTCGTAGGGCGGGGCAAAATAGGGCCGAGGCGCCCAAGTCTGTTCGGCGCGGGTTTCCGCACTGGTTATAAGCCCGTCGATGTCATCCAGCGACAGACCCGCGTCTGCGATCGCCTTTAAACAGGCCTCCTTGGCCAACCCGCCGCAGCTCCGGTCCATGGTCACGCCGTCCCAGCGCCGGTCCATGTGCGACTGGCCCCAGCCTACGACAGCCACCTTGCCTCGGTGCTCCCAGATTCCCATTCCTTCACGGTCTCTCATCCAACCGGTATCACTAGCCATCTCAGCTCCCTTGTGCTTTTTTGCTGTTAATCGTATCCAGAAAACTCTATCGGGTTAGGTAATCACCCGCCATTCATGAACCATCTGTCCGGTACTGGTCTCCTCAAATATCAACTCCACAGGGGCCCCAACGGGAACCTCGCCAGGCGGGGTACCAGGAAGGTTGGACAGGAAGTTGATGCCTGGGTCTTCGTCCAAGGTTATCACCGCGAAATTGATGGGTTGCGCGCCCTGGAACCCCTTTATGCGAGAGTCGCGTATCACCATGTACACGTCTATGTGTCCCTTGCCTTGCACCTCTCTCCAGTCCAGCTTGTCGGCCGAGCCACACTTGTTGCACCGCGGGGCGGGCGGATATTGCAGCATCTCGCAGCCGGTGCAGATCTGCAAGACCAATCGACGCTCGTTGCAGGCGTCCCAGAAAGGTTTGGTCAAATCATTGGCAGCCGGGGCAGGTCTCACCAGGCCTGGTATCGTTGACATAGGTCTCACCTCTTTCGGATTCATATGCGCGCCGGACGTCACCGTTGCCGGCACGAATTATCGAATGATTTATTGAGTAATGTTTACCATCATTTACGACGCAAGGCAATGCGTGGCCGGAAAAGAAGGTTGTCCTAGGGTGGCACAGATTATCCTACCGGGAATCACTCAAAGTATTCCCTTATCTCCGAAAGCACCAGGTCCGGATATTCCATGGGAACAAAGTGGGACCCCCGGTCCAGTTGCTTGAAGCTAGAACCTGTGGACTCGCCTAAGAGGCGCTGCACTGCGTCGTCTTGTTCAGACTGAGCACCTTGGTAGCCGCCGACAAGAAGCCGGTACTGCCCCGTAAGACCACGCACGTACTGAGACGGGTCCAGCGCCGCCCTTGCATCATAGAAGGTTGCCTCCACGTCCGTTGGACATTTCAGTTCGGCACGGCCGTCATCCAACAAGCGGGTTCCACCTTCGATGTAGTCGTTGAATACTTCATCATCCCAAGTCTTGAATACTCTTCGTTCTCGGTATGCTTCGTGCATAGTTTCCCGATTCGCCCAGATCGGCCGCTTTTCGCGGGTTCTCCGCATGCGTTCTTGCCGCCTCTCAGAAGTGAGTACCGTAGTGGCTGCAGATCCTACCCGAGTGTCGACCAAGACTGTCCGGCCGACGATTCCGGGAACCAAATGATCGGAGATTAACAATGACATTCCACCTGCTGAATGTCCGACCGCAAAGGGCCGCTCGAGCCCCAATGTTTGAATGAATGCCGACACGTCTTCTCCCAGCGTAAGGAAAGTGTATCCGCTACCAGGTTTATCGGTGTCTCCGTGACCTCTCAGGTCAAATGCCAAAACATGGTAGTCCTGCGCCAAGCCCCTGGCTAACTTGTTCCAGACCTGTGCGCAGAGACCAAGACCATGTAGCATAACGATCGGCGGAGTTTCTGGGTTTCCCCATTCTAGGTAATGATGATTGATCCCGTTCGCCTCCACGAACTTACTTTCCGATTGGAGTTCTTCTGGCAAATGTATCCTCCTGGTAATGTTGCACTAGTTAGTCGGCGTACTCTCAGCCTTGTGCCAACAGCACGTCCAGCCAATATAGCATTATATTTGCGGGGCGGAGTGATCTACCACAAGCGATGAGAATCCCAAGCCGGCATTTGGACACGAATATCTGGTGGAGATAGAAGGTACCGGAGATAGCCTGGTCTTAATAGAAGAGCCAGAAGGCTCCGTAGTGCAGAGTGAAAGAGTCCCAATCAAAGGAGTCGTCGTCTCTGGATGGTATCCGGAAGGAGCAGATCCGGTTTTTCGAGCGATGCCGCAGATCTACGATGACGCAAGAGCGACTCGGCAAACGTTTGAAGAGTGGCAAATGATTCATGGCCCGGCACCGTCGGTAAAGGACAAGGACAATCCCGCCACGGCCATCATAGTGACGGCTCCTTGCCGAGTGCGGGCTCGGTACACCGGATTGACCTAAGGTACTCAACAGCTATAATTCCCTCACGCGAAAATATTCAATAGTTCTTTCAGGCCTTTCCTTCCTAGTCCTACTCATCGTAGCCTGCGGCGATGAACCAACGGCGGTTCCCATTCCAGATTCAATCGCAACGCTCACACCAGAGGAAATTGACTTCGGAACAGCGGGTCGCAAGTTCGAAGCCTGCCTGGAACTCCGGTTGGCTGGCGGACGGATTTACATGGAGTTAGGTGCGGTCGACAGTGGTGGATGTCTAGCGAACGATATGCAGATGCCTGCTAGCCAGGTTACGGCGGTCCGCTTCACTTAACGGGTGATCTCGATCTGGAATCTCTGTTGTGGGCTCCCGGCCGAACAGGGGAGTGGAGAAGTAGCGCATGCCGGTGTCGTTTATCATGGTTACCATGAGACTGGTTCCGGGTAGCTCAGACGCTAGTTTGTTGGCGGCCATTACGTTGCAGCCCGAAGAGATGCCGCAGAAAATCCCTTCTTCAAGGGTCAGCCGACGCGCCATATCGATGGACTCCTGGGAAGAGACAGTCACCACTCCGTCAACATAGTCCAAGTCCAGGTTGTCCGGAATAAATCCGTCGCCTATACCCTCGATCTGGTGAGGCCCCCAGCCGCCACCGGAGAGAATCGGACACTCGGCAGGTTCGACGGTGTAGACCTTGACCTGAGGGTTCCGCTCCTTCAGGTACTTGCCTACGCCTGAAATCGTTCCACCGCTGCCCTGGGAGGCTACAAATACGTCCACTGCGCCCCCGGTCTGTTCCCAGATCTCAGGGCCGGTGGTCAAGTAATGGGCCTCGATGTTGTCTTTGTTTGAAAATTGGGCCGCTTCCCAGAACTTGCCCGGGCTCTCTCGCTTCAACTCGGCTACTTTCCCGAAGCAAAGATCGACGTCGCTCTCCCCTCCGGGTGTCAGCACCAACTCGGCCCCATAGGCCCGCAAGGAATCTTTGCGTTCTACACTCATGCCCTCTGGCATAACGATGACCACCGGGTAACCCTTGACCGCGCCAATCATTGCGGTGGCGATTCCCGTGCTCCCGGTGGACGCTTCCAGGATGGTCATGCCGGGCCGCAACTCGCCTCGATCCTCTGCCTTGCTAACCATGTGGCGGAGGATACGGTCCTTCAGGCTAGAACTGGGATTCATGAACTCTAGTTTTCCGCAGAGAGCCTGAGGACCTGTGGCAACTCTCCGCAGACGCACTAAGGGGGTCATCCCAGCGGCTTCAGTAATGTCTTCGGCAATACGGCGTCTGGAATCCCAATCAGTCATGGTCACCTACCTTGGTGTTGGCATGACTTAGATGTGCGGGTACACGCATGCTGTTGAACCATCTCGCAGCCTGCTACCAACTGCCCTCCAAGCCTTCATTGGAGAAGAAAGGCTTGTCCCAGTCAGGGTCGTCCCGGGACAGTAGATGGCTGGTGTACAAGCGACAGGTTCTGTCCCACAGCACTGAGAGGGCGTCTCTCAGCATACTGTTGGGCAGAATTACGCTGCGGCCATGCTTCTCAGCCAGCCACCGGTTAAATCCAACCTCTAGAAAAGCCCAGAGTAGCTCTGACGGATCATTGTCGTCATAGGCCGTCTCCGCCAGGACTTCCGCCGGAACCTCAGAACAGAGGATGTTCGGATTATCCCGGGCTATCTGGAGATAGTGTTCCCGCAACGCTGGGTCCATAATTCCACGCTACTACCTGACTATCGGATTTTTCACGGATGTGCCTGAGACTCCCTGAGTCAATTAGGGCGCACAGGGATTTTACAACAGCCATGGGAATTTAAGGGAAACATCTAGGGTGGGTTGGGGAACACGGTCCCACTGCAACTGTGTGGACCCTCAGAAGGCTCGCTTCGGACGATGGGGAGGAGTTAGCGGGCGCCGCCGGAGCCGAGCCTGGCTCCGGCGGCGTCACATTGCTATAGGTTCAGCTGGGGCTCCATGTAGTTCCTAGGTTTGTCATAGATCTGAATCCTCGACCGTTGGGTGTCGGCGATGAGAATCCGGTCTTTCGCCGGGTCAAAGGTTACCCCACGAGGCATCTGCAGTGTCCATTCCATCGACAGGTCCGCCCTGCGGCGGGCTCTTTGGTTGTCGAGGTTGGCATCTACGATGTCTTGGTGCCACTTGCCCAGGTTCTGGGCGTCACCGACCAAAGTCGCGAGGAATTTGCCATCGGGAGCGAATATCTGGACACGGTTGTTGCCCCAATCGCACACGTACACGTCTCCGTCGGGATCGATGCTCACATCCGAGGGGTAATTCAGTTGTCCGGCATCAGAGCCTTGACTCCCAAACTTGGCGACGAACTCTCCCTCTGGCGTGAACTTCTGGACGCGGTGGTTGCCGTGGTCGACCACGTACACAAAGCCCTGCCCGTCGAGGCCTATCCCCCAGGGGGAATCGAACTCTCCCTCACCACTGCCTAGCTTTCCCCACTTGGCAAGGAACTTTCCGTCTTTGGTGAGCTTCTGGATGCGGTGGTTAAGACTGTCAACGATGTAAAGGTTTTCCTGCTTGTCCATGGCGATACCGGCGGCGCCGTTGAACTCACCGTCGCCGTCGCCGGATGTGCCCCAGACCCGTAGGAACTTTCCATCCTTGGAAAACACGGAGATTCTATTTAGCCACTCATCGGTGATGTGTAGGTTTTCTTCGCTGTCCAGCGCGATCGCCACCGGCCAGGTCATCTCTCCCTCACTGTCGCCACCATGGCCGAATTCCGCCACTAATTCTTCGTCACCAGGCGTCGACCCAGAGGTGAACACACATACCCTGACGTTGCCTGTCGCCCGGTTAGCGGGGACGTTGGGAGTTCTTTCCGATCCTCGGCACAGCACGTACATCGTATCGCCAGATCCCATCGCTATGTTGGCCGGGGTTTGCATCCGTCCCCCGATACAATAGCTGTAGTCGAACGTACGACCGGCCACTGTCTGCGTAAGCATATCTGATGCCTCCTAGGCTATAAATCAATCAACTGTGGCCTCGACGGCTAGTCTCGGCCTATTTCTAGATCAGCAACCAGCCAATGTAATGCTGCCGGTTGCCTCTCAGTGTTAGCAGGCCCGCAGGCTAGCCGAGGAAGCGAGGCTTCTCAAACTCGCCTTCCACGATGCCTTTGGCGTCCAAGCCAAGATGGTCCTCCAGCACAGTGGAGTAGAAACCCCGGAAGTCCATGTTGGGGACCAAGTCACCCTGCTCCAGGTCTTCTGCCTTCAACGACGGATACTCGCTGTATTGTCCGCCCTTAACCGTGTCGCCGATGGCAAAGGCAACGCCGCCAGCGCCATGATCCGAGCCGGAGCCGTTGTCATGCAGACGGCGTCCAAATTCGGAGAAGAGCAACATGACTACATTGTCGGCGGCGTCATGCTCTCTAAGATCGTCGAAGAAGCTTTGCACCGCTTGAGATACTTCCGTCCAAAGAGTGTCATGGGCTCCTAACTGGTTAGCATGGGTATCAAAGACGCCATGGTCACAATAGAAGATGCGGGTCCCCAAGTTAGCCTCGTGTATCTGGGCGATTCCCTTCAGCTTCTTGGCGATGGTGGAATCGGGGTACTCCACCTCGGAAGAGTACAACTGGGGAGCGACTTTTAAGATGTCCGCGCCTGCCAGACAATCCAGTCCTATCTGACCCAGGTAGTCGTCCACCAAACCGGTGCCGATGGCCGGGACGTACATCCGGGCGAATCTGTCTAGAATCTTCGCTCGCTGGTCTACCTCAGTGACGCCGGGCAACATACCGTAGGTATCCAGGTTGCCCACACAGGCGACCGGTACTCCCGGATATACCAAAGCCCGGAAGATACTGGGCCCGAAACAAACCGTTGTTACAACGTTTTCCTTGTTCGGATCTATGTCCAAGGCGGCCCGGCCCAACCAGCCCTCGGTCCCCAACCGGTCCGGCGCGCAGGTATGCCATATATCCATGGAACGGAAGTGAGAGCGTGGGGAACTGGGATACCCCACTCCGTGAATGATTGCCACCTGGTTCTGGTCATACATCTCTTTGATGGCGCCCATCGCCGGGTGAAAGCCAATCTCGTCGTCGATACGAAGTTCCTTGCCTTCCGGAATGCCGATCCCAGGACGATTGTCCCGGTACAGTGGGTCGGCGTAGCGAATCACTGTATTAGCGTAGTCGTTGCCCCCAGTTAGCTGAAGTACAACCACTACCGGGTCTTTTTTAGTAGAAGTCATCGATTTCCTCCTTAACTTTGCAGCCTCGTCGCGGTGGCCTCGTTACGCGTACTGGTAATCCCGAGTCGAGACAACCAGTTGCAGCATCTCGGACACCCGGTCCGTTGAGGCGGCAGAGTCTTGCTCTGAACCCCACTTAAGCGCTCCGGCCGCGCCGGCGTGGTCCACCAGTTCTTGCTTAACTTCCTGGCCCACATTCAACGGTCCCATCAGGTCCAGGCAAGTGTCGACGAACGATTCAGGGGACAGGTCTCCTTGGGCCTTGAGGCGATTGATGATATTTTGGATCCCTGGCTTGCTGGTATCGCTTATCAAATTCGCGGTGAAGTTGATCCGCGCCATCAGGGAACCGCTGTTTATCCACTCGGAACCCGTATGCCAACCCTCAACGCTGGGGGGATTCAGCAACTCCTGTCCCATGTAACCCGGTTCCTTGGACAGATTTCCGATTCCAGGCGAGGGGAAGTCGTAGCCGCCAACCAGTCTCAGGGCGCCCACCACAACCTCAGCATGGCTCTTTATGCGGGTATACCGAGCTTCCTTGAAGAAATCGGCTTTGAAGAGGACTCGCAGGGCCGAGCGTATATCGAAGTTGGTGTCTCTCAGCGCCTGGGCTATCGCTTCGATCGCTTCCGGGTCATTAGGCGGTGTAACCGACCATGCGGGCACCTGCGGTTCGTCGGCGACGAAGAAGTTGTAGAGATGCCGGGCGATGAACCGTGACGTGGCCGGATTCTTCAGAATGATATCGATGATATCGTCGCCGTTGAAGTCACCGGTTTCACCAAGGAAGGTCTTTTCGTCGTGGTCGTGGTCCCAGTCCTTGTACTCGAATTGCCAGTTATGCCGACCCATGGGACCCCGGGGCGGTACGGGCGTCAAGGTCCAACCGGTGAATGCACGGGAGGCCTCCCTAACATCCACTTCGGTGTAGTTGCCTACTCCCATGCTGAATAGCTCCAGTAACTCCCGGCCCCAGTTCTCATTGACGGCGTCGCCATGGTTCTCACAGTTATCCAGCCAGTAAATCATGGCCGGGTTCTTGGCCATTCCCATGAGAATCTCCCGGTATTCGCCCATACCCTTCTCTCGAAACAGGTCAATCATGGTTGAGAGCTCGTGATAGTGGTCGATCTTGGAAACACCCGTCGCGAACAACTGATGCCAAAAGAGGGTCATCTTCTCTTCCAGAGGGCGCTTGGTGGCAACCATGCGGTGCATCCACTCGCCAGCGCCATGACCGGTCATCGTCCCCGGCTTCCAGGTCCAGGGATGGTACCTGAGCATACGGAATTTATTGAACGGCTCATTCTGGTCCGGGTCCAATAACTCCTCTACCGTCTCCTCATAACCTTTCGCCGCTCGCTCTTCAAGCTCTTCACGAGAAGCGCCAAACCCAGCCCGGCGCATCAGGTGGGCCATCAGGGGTATATCTTGTTCGGCCATGAAATTCTCCTCCCCATTATCAGATAGGGTTACGTTTTACCGGATGTTATCTGTGCTCAATATATTTCTCAGACGATGCCCATTGTCGCTAACAGCTTATACCGTGTCAACAGCCTCCACGTGACATCGCACAGCACGGAAGCGATGAATCGAGGCAGACCACGGTCACCAAACGGATTCGATTGACAGGAAGTTGTGGCCCGCATAGCATCTTGCCAGTAAAACGTGCAACTGATCGGACGGTTTTTATCGCCCCGGTTTTAATCGCCAGTTGATGGGGAACAGCATAGTCCGACAGGTCAGATTGCTGATGGAGTA
>CAXEOX010000095.1:0-11936 GCA_963997925.1 uncultured bacterium | reverse complement strand
TCTTCGACTGCTTCTTCAACTACCGCAGTTGTCTCTTCCGAGGTTTCTTCAGCGGCGGCGGGAGCATCTTCGACTGCTTCTTCAACTACGACAGCGGGCTCTTCCGGTGTTTCGATTTCTTCAACAACAGGCGGCGCTACCACTGCGGCTGTTTCGGATACAGGCTTTGGAGGGTCGCCGACGACCACCATAGACCTTAGCACCTGCTCGTCCAATCGAAGGAATGTTTCCAATTCCTTGTTGAATGGCGTTTCG
This sequence comes from uncultured bacterium, assembly GCA_963997925.1. Taxonomy (GTDB): domain Bacteria; phylum Chloroflexota; class Dehalococcoidia; order Lucifugimonadales; family UBA3495; genus UBA11650. The sequence continues at coordinate 11,681 of CAXEOX010000095.1, read as the reverse complement.
GTGCTGAAACGGGTTAGATGGTAAGTGCCTTCCAAGAAATGATGAGCACCTTTGCGGATGGAGTACGCAAGCCTGCGGGTACCCCAGGTTTCTTCATGGAAGATTTCGGCGTCGCGATTGCTGATGAATCCTTTGATTTTTCCCCACGTATCGGAGGCTTGCTCTTGGTTCAACATGGGGCTCAAGATGACAACAAGTTCGTAGTGGCGCAAAGATTACTCCTCGAGTTTTGAGTCGGCGATTTAATAAGTATTAAGGATTATAGCATTGGGCGTTGGGCGGCTCAACTACATGTCCAATCCGGGTACGGGAAAATGTGACGTTAGCTCCTTTACTTGCACCGCCACCTCCCGCTGCACGGGCTCATTGTCCATATTGGTGAGAATCTTGACGATAAGGGCAGCGACTTGCTGTACGGCCGCTTCGTCGAAGCCGCGAGAGGTGATTGCGGGAGCGCCCAAACGCAGTCCGCTGGTCACCCTTGGCGGCTTGGTGTCGAAGGGGATGGCGTTCTTGTTGGTGACTATTCCAACCTGCTCCAGGGCTGTTTCCGCCGCTTGACCCGTGATATCCAAGGGGGTTAAGTCAACCAGAACTAAATGATTGTCGGTCCCGCCGGAGACCAGCCGTAGCCCGGCTGCGGCCAACTCTTTAGCCAAGACGCTGCAGTTGGCCACGACTTGGGCGGCATATTCGCTGAATTCTGGGGTGAGAGCTTCCCCGAAGCATACCGCTTTGGCGGCGATGACGTGCATCAACGGCCCTCCTTGGGCGTTGGGGAACACGGCCGAGTCTATCTTTCTGGCCAAGTCGCTGGTGGTAAGCACAAAGCCACCGCGAGGACCGCGTAGACTTTTCTGGGTCGTGGAAGTCACCATCTGGGCGTGGGGCACCGGCGATGGGTGTACTCCTCCCGCAACCAACCCTGCTATATGGGCCATGTCCACCATCAACGGAGCTCCCACCGAATCGGCGATCGCCCGGAATCGAGGGAAGTCTATTATCCGGGAATAGGAACTGCACCCGGCGACGATGAGGGCAGGACGGTGTTCCTTGGCCAACCGTTCCATTTCGTCGTAGTCGATGGTCTCGGTTTCCCGGTCCACCCCGTAGGGGACGAAGTCGTAGAGCTTACCGGAAAAGTTGACCTTTGCTCCGTGAGTCAGGTGCCCGCCGTGGTCCAATTGCATCCCCATGACCTTGTCGCCGGGTTGAATTAAGGCGAAATAGGCGGCCATGTTGGCTTGAGCGCCGCTGTGAGGCTGAACGTTGACGTGTTCCGACCCAAACAACTCCCCGGCCCGTTCCAGCGCAAGGGTTTCCACCACGTCCACGTACTCGCAGCCACCGTAGTAACGCCGGCCGGGATACCCTTCCGCGTATTTGTTGTTCATAACGCTGGAGTGAACTTCCAGCACGGCCCGGCTGGCATAGTTTTCCGAGGCGATCAACACTATGTTGTCGCGTTGGCGCTGCTCTTCCTGCCGTAGGGCTTTCGCTACCGCAGGGTCTCTTTCCCCTATGGTGGTCATTCTGCCTCCCGCCAATCATTCTCAATACCCAGACGGCGTTGCGCAGGGTGGGAATGATGCCCGGTAAAGATTGATTCCAGACAGGCGCTTATGCCTGCGCATGGGGGCTTGAGCCTAGTGTACCGCCGCCCCATTTTGGTGTCAACGAAGCTGGAGCCGGTGAAGCATCCACCAAATTGCGCCCATTCTTTCTGTCGTGTAAAGTTGATGGCTCCAATATGAGAGGTGTGCCTGTGGCTACTACCCCCGGACCGGCGGACAATCAAGAGTTCATACAGCGTTTATTGAGTCCGGCACGCGCCGAGACTCTGGACACCCTTACCATCTTTAGTTTCTGCCCTATCAATGTCCACGATACCGTGGCGGAGATAGGTTGCGGGCCTGGATTTTTCACGATTCCTCTTGCCAAATCCCTGGCAAACGGCCGAGTGCTGGCATTGGATATGGATGATGAGATGCTGGCCGCATGCCAGGACCGGGTGGACCAGGCCAGGATGGGGAACGTTGAGATATTGAAATGCTCCGAGTTTGAGTTCCCGATCGATGCGGGATCGGTGGAAGGAGCTTTTCTGGCTTTCGTGATTCAGGCAAGCCCTGACAAGACCCGCTTTTTAAGCGCCGTGCGAGAGAAGCTTCAGCCCAGGGGTTGGTGTTCGATAATCGAGTGGTACAAGAAGGAGACTGCGATGGGGCCGCCTTTGGAGCGCCGCATCGACCCGGACGATCTGGAAGAAGTGGCTCGGGACGCCGGTTTTCGCACGATGGGCTGGCGGGACCTGAACGGAGACAATTACATGATGACTCTGCGCAACGCCTGACCGGACATTACGCATGCTTGTTGACGTTACGACTTACCATCTAGAGATAACCGACCCGGCCGCCCTGCGTCCAAAACCCAATCCTATCGAAGGTTTGGTCATTCAACAGGTGGGGAAGCCGTCTCCGGAGTTCAACCGGTTCTTGTATACCGCAGTCGGGGGTGACTGGTACTGGGTGGACCGGTTGTCCTGGGACCATCGCCGATGGCAAGAATGGGTGGACCGCCCCGAGTTACAGACATGGGTGGCTTACGTATCCGGGAGCCCGGCTGGCTACTTTGAATTGGACGGGCAACCGGGCGGTAGCGTGGAGATAACTTCCTTCGGTTTGCTTCCCCAGTACATCGGCCAGGGCCTGGGCGGGCATTTCTTGACGGTCGCCCTCCAAACAGGATGGCAGACGGGGGCCTCTCGCGTGTGGCTTCATACCTGTAGTCTGGACCACCCCACCGCTTTGTCGAACTACCGTGCCCGTGGTATGCAAGTGTTCCGTGAGGTTACCGGCACGGAAGACCTACCCGACATCACGCCGGGACCCTGGCCCGGCGCACGAGGCGGTTAGCAGCCCTCACCCTAAACATCCCTAAACCGGGACCACCGGCAATATCAGATGAGAGGGATGTTGGGCGTCGTGGTAGACACTGTTTTGAGCCGTGATTTTTACCGAGGATAAGGCTGGGTTCTCCCCGGTGTTGCCGTTGACGTCGAAACGAGGGAAGTTGCTGGAGGATATGTCCAGTCTGATGCGATGTCCTTTAGCGAACAGGTTGCTGGTGGGATACAGGCGAACGGTGATTGGATATATCTTCCCCGGCTCCAACAGTTCGGGTTCGGACCATGAAGAGTGGAACTTGGCCCGGAGGATTCCATCGGTCAGGTTCAGGGCGTAGCCTTCGGGATAATCCGGCGAGGGCGGATAAATGTCCAGCAGTTTGGCGGTGAAATCGGTGTCCAGAGCCGACGAAGAGATCCAAAGCTGGACGCTGATTGGCCCTGTAGCTTCCACGGCTTCGTTCAAGGGATTGGTCTGGAACACCAAGATATCGGCCCGGGTCGCCAGAGGCATGTAGGGAGCGCGGCTGCCGTAAAACTCAGCGGACTCCCGCTGGTCATACCCGCCGGGCTCCATGACCGGCCTTCCCGAGGAGATGTTTCCTCCTATTGTCGGCACCGGATGATTGGGGTCGAACAGGTAGCGCGTCGGCTCGATATCGCCTTGGGGCGGCTGTTGGGAAAGACGTCCTTCCGATTGCAGGAACAACCTGGTTTCTTGAGCCCGGTTCAACGGCCATTCCCGTTCGTCGCGCCATTGGCCGCCATGGTCCAGTCTCCCCTGAGCATTGCGCTTGCCGCTTCCGCCGCCCATCACGAATATTTTGACCGGGGGGTCTAGGTCTTTGTCGTCTGGGACGTCCTTCATCCACCGGTCGAAGAATCGCAGGCGCAGGTGGTTGAAAGATGGGGCCAGGTTGTTGTCTACAGTGGAATGGGGACCGAAATCCACATCGCCGGAATATGAAGTGGAGCGTGCGCCGTGGGTCCACGGCCCCATGAGCAGGTTTACCGGCCCTGACTTGGACTTGGAAAGGGCGGCAAAATTATCGGTTGTGGTTAGGGTGTAGGAGTCGTACCAGGCACCCATGTGCATCTGAGGCACGGCGGAAAAGTCGGAATAGTAAGCCTCGGCGCACAGGCCGGATTGCTGCCAGTACTCGCCGAAGTTCTCCTGACTCCAAATCTCCATTAGGTAATTCTCGTAGTCGGGAGTCCAACGTAGGGGAGAGTGGCCCTTCTTCCAGGGCATCCTCTGTAGCCACTCGTGGATGTCCTGGTTCTCCAGCGCGGTCTTGGTTACCGGGTTTGACTTGGCCTCCGAGCTCTGCATCGCCTCTCGGAACGCCCAAGTAACCTGCCGAAGTTCGAAAGCGCCGCCGTTTCGGCATCCGCTCTGAAACGCATTGGAGAACCCTCCGCAGTCCAGCCACATGGCGGCCAGATGGGGCGGGTTCAAGCAGGCCAACGACGCTTGCGTATGCGCCCCATAGGATAGGCCAAACGTCCCTATCTTGCCGTTGCACCAGGGCTGTTGGGCCAGCCACTCGACCGTGTCGTAGCCGTCCCGGGCGTCGTCCACGTACTTGGAAAAGCCACCTTCCGATTCGAATCGTCCTCGGCAATCCTGCACCACGGTGACGTATCCGTTGGCGGCGAAGAAATTCGCCTCTTCCTTCCGGGCCTCGGAAGACTTGTCGTAGGGCGTGCGCTGCAATAGAACGGGCAAGGGTCCGTCGATGGCCTTGCCTCCTCTGACCGGACGGTGCACATTGGCTGCCAAAATCACGCCGTCGCGCATCGTGGCCGGGACATTTTGCTCAACTTCTACTTGGTACAATCTTTCTTCCCCTTAGTTAAATATCAGATCAATACTCGGAGTTGCGGTCCACGATGTAAAGAAGAGGCTCATTCTCCGCGAACCGGCGGATATTATCGCACCAGAAATCAACTATGCTTTTGCCGAGTTCATCGGTTCCGGGGCCTAGGTGAGGCGTGATGATTACGTTGGGCATGGCTCACAGCGGGCTCTCCTCCGGCAAGGGTTCTACAGTCGTCGAATCCAGACCGGCTCCCGCAATTCTACCGTTCTGCAATGCGTCTACCAGGGCTTCTTCATCTATCAGCGTTCCTCTGGCCCCGTTGATGAGGTACGCCGTTGGTTTCATCGCCGCCAGGGCCGCGGCGTCGATGATGCATTCGGTATCAGAAGTTATCGGCAGACAAAGGGCCACCACGTCGGCTTCGGCTAACGCCGCATTGAGTTCGTTTCGCTGGAAATAACGGTCCACGTGGGGATTGCCGCTGCTGGTGCGCGCCATGCCCAGCACCTTCATACCGAATCCGACCTTGCAGATGCGGGCAAGGTTCCCCCCGAAACTACCGACGCCAAGGATGGCAATGGTTTTGCCCAGCATCTGGCTCATGAACGGGATGTCGTAGTCTTGGCGGCTCCAAAACTTGTCTGCCTGGCTTTTCATCAATCCACGCAGGTTGCGGGCCAAGGCCAGCATGAGCAATACGGTGTGCTCCGCCAAGAGGGAACCCATGGGGCCTTTCGACGATGTGATAGTCACGTGTTCGGCGGCACGCAACTCCGGGGTCCACGCTCGATCGGCTCCTGCGGCGGCCAACTGAATCCATCGGAGTCTCGCCGCAGGTTTCAGAGCCTCCGATGGGAACCTAAAATTAGCTTGAACTATAGCGCCGTCGGCTTGTTTCACCGACTCTGCGAACTGATCTATGTCGTATGTCCTTTCCACTCGTACCCTGGGATGGGCTTCGGATAGCTTCTCCGGGTGCTCTTCACCAAGTAAGTCGCACATCGTAGGTGGAACGCCCAAAACGACGAACAGTTCCTTCGAATTCAATCTACGTATCCTCGGCTGGGTTTATCTGGCCGGCATGATTTGATTGAGTGCCCAATCTAGTCTGATACCTGGAACAATAAGACAGCAATCTCAAAGCGTCAACTTATTTGCACCGATACCTGATGCATCGGCGCCAGCGTGTTCCAAACCTCCAATGCTGGAACTGTTGTCGCCCAAAACTTGTCTAGATTGTAGTAAAATTTCAAAAGCAAACACGGTGCGGCCCCAAGATGAAGTCCAAGCGCGTGCCGGAATCAAAAATTACGGTGTGGTGTGTTTAGGAGGTTCCGAAGTGGCTAACGATTATGATTTGTTAATCGTCGGGGGCGGCGTTGCCGGACTGACTGCGGCGATGTACGGCGCCCAATATGGTTTGAAGACCGGGTTGGTCGAGCGGATGATGGGCGGGGCCTCAATCATCAACGTGGAAAAGATAGAAAACTATCCGGGGTTTCCCGATGGAATCTCCGGCGCCGAGCTGGGTCCGTCCATCCAGGAACAGGCGATGAACGCCGGAGCCGAGTTCATAATGGCCGATGTAGCCCGAATATCAAGGGAAGGCGACTACACGATGGTGGCCAGCGACGCCGGTGGCTACAAGACGAAGACTTTGATTGTGGCTGCGGGTTCTACCCTGCGTCAGATGGGTATCCCCGGTGAGCAGGAATTGTTCGGGCGGGGCGTTTCCCAATGCGCCACCTGCGACGGCCCGATGTTCATGGGCGAAGTCGTGGGTGTGGTCGGCGGCGGCGACTCGGCGGCCGACGAAGCGATTACACTAACCGAGTACTGCGAGCGGGTTCTCTTGTTCCACCGTCGGGATCACCTTCGCGCCTACGAATCGCTACAGGAGCGAGTACACCAGAACCGGAAGATCGAAGTGGTTTGGAATTCGGTGGTGGACGAAGTGGTGGGCGAAGATACCGTGACGGGAGTGCGGGTCCGCAACGTAGTCACCAACTTGGAGAATCAAGTGAACCTATCCGGGCTTTTCGTCTTCGTGGGACTGGAGCCCAATTCCAGTCTGGTTGAAGGCGTGGTCAAAGTGGACAATGCTGGCCATATCCCGGTAAACGTTTCCATGGAGACCGAAGTTCCGGGCATCTACGCCGTCGGTGACATTCGGCAGAAGTCGGTGTCCCAACTGGCATCGGCAGTGGGAGACGGCGCTACTGCCGCTATCTCGGCCTACAACTACATCAAAGGTAAATCCTGGTAGTCAGAAAACCCTAAGAAACGGGGAGGTTGTAATGGATCTGGTAGAGGAACAACTACGCAACAGTAAGACCATCGCCGTGGTGGGACTCTCCGACAACCCAGAGCGAATCAGCTATGGGGTGTCCAGGTACATGCAGGAGCAGGGTTACCGGATAATCCCGGTCAATCCGATGATTGAGGAAGCCCTGGGTGAAAAGAGCTATCCCGACCTGAAGTCGGTGCCGGTCCCCATAGACATGGTGGACGTTTTCCGACGTTCCGAGCTGGTGGCTCCGGTCGTGGATGAAGCCATCGAGGTTGGCGTCAAGTACATCTGGCTTCAGGACGGGGTGATTGACGAGGTTGCCAAAGCCAAAGCCGAGGCTGCGGGAATCCCCGTCGTCATGGATGATTGAACCCTCCGAGTACACCGCCGCCGGTTCGGTGGCGAACAGGTTCCCGGTACTTCTTTCTCCAGCTAACGTTAGGATTCAGTCTGCGCCTGGACAAAGCGTGGGACAAAGAGCGTGACGTTCGGTCGGTGGTCTCGTCGTCATTCCGGCATAGGCCGGAATCCAGGAAGTTTCGCATCCGAGTCGACCCTGGACCTCGGCCTACGCCGGGGTGACGAGACCCTGACCGATGCCCTCATAAAGCTGTGTCCGATTGACACCGATAGGGCTGATGGATACTATCACGGCTAGGAATGTTGTCTAAAGATGGGTTGGGATGGCGCCGGATTTTCATGAACCGGGCCGGGCCGATTTTAACTAGGGCGCCAGAAAGGGGCAAAGAGAAGTGACTACTCAGGAAGAACTCGCGATCAGACTCAAACAGCTGGGCATCCGGGTGACGCCCCAGCGTCTGGCTATCGCCGAAGTTGTTATTAATTCCGGGGACCATCCGTCAGTGAAGGATGTGTTCGAGCGGGTAAAGGCCTTTTTCCCCTACGTAACCCTGGCAACGGTTTACGCTACCTTGGACTTGCTTGAGCGAGCCGCCATCGTGCGAGAGTTGCCCTTCCAGCGTCAGTCCCGCTACGACGCCAACCTGTCCCCCCATGCTAACCTGGTGTGCGTCGGATGCGGCGCGGTGGTGGATGCTGAAGTGGGTCAGAGCATGGTGGAGGAACTCAAGGCATTGGTGGAAGAGGGTTCCGACTTCGAGATTGCCGCTCAGCGCGTAGACTTTTACGGCAAGTGTCCCGGCTGCGCCACCACCCCTGCAACCAGCCAGGTTACGGTATAAGCTGGTTGCCTAGCGGTTCTTTCCCGGTTGCTCGATCGTTGATTCCGGGCAAACGGACCCCCTCTCTAGCTCTCCCCCTTCGCAAGGGGGAGAGAACAGGTTTTTAGTCCCCTTTGTACGCGCGGCTTCCCTGGGTGCGTTCTAGATACTGACGAATCATCAGGGCTGCCGTGGCCCCTTCTCCAACTACGCTGGTGACCTGCTTCGTGCTTCCGGCTCGGGCATCGCCTGCGGCGAAGACGCCCTCCAGGCTGGTTTCCATGGTTGGGCTGGTGGTGATGGACCCCCATTGGTCCAAGTCTACGGAGTCCTTGACGAAGCCGGTGTTGGGTAGCAGACCGATGAATACGAAGACGGCGGCGGGGTTCATCACTTCGGTCTCTTCGGTATTTACGTCTTTGATGACCAGAGACTCTAGCTTCCCATCTCCCTTGAACTCCACCACGGTGGTGTCAAGGCGCACTTCGATCTGCGGGTGGCTGGCCGCTTTCTCCTGAAGAATCTGGCTGGCCCTGAGCCGGTCCCCGACCTCTAGGATGGTCACTTTGGTGGCGAACTTGGTGAGGAAAAGACCCTCTTCAATCCCGCTGTTGCCGCCGCCCACGACCACCAACTCTTTGCCCTTGTAGAAGGGGCCGTCGCACGTCGCACAGATGTGGATTCCCGCACCTATCAAGTCGTCCTCGCCGGGTACGTTAAGGCGGCGGTAGGTGGCGCCGGGGGTTAGTAGCACCGAGCGGCCACAGTAGGAGTCGCCCGACTCGGTCGCAATCATCTTGTAATCCCCCTGGGACTCTATCTTGGTTACCGCTTGGGCGGGCAGAATCTCTACGTCGAACCGTTCGGCGTGAGCCCGCATGGCGTCAGCCAGTTCAGCCCCGCCGATTCCCTCGGCGAATCCCGGGTAGTTATCGATGCGCTCCGTGGTGCCTGCCTGGCCACCCACTCCGCTGCGTTCGATAATCAGGGTTTCGATACCTTCTCTGGCAGCGTAGAGGGCGGCTGACAACCCGGCAGGCCCCTCCGACCACGATGAGGTCGTAAAACTCCCGCTTGGCTTTGGGGCTGATGCCTAGCTTGGCGCCTAGTTAGGCGTTGGAAGGCTCCACCAAGATTGAGCCGTCCTGAAACACGATGGTTGGGATTATCTGCTTACCGCCGTTGACTTCCTGGACCCGCGTTCTGCCTTCCTCGTCCTGGTCGATGTCCACCCACGAAGGGGATGCGCTGCTCGCCCAAGAACTGCTTGGAGCGGCGGCAATCGGGGCACCAGGGGGCGCCAAATACGGTGATGTTCGGTTCTTGCATAGGTCTGTCTCCTTTGGATCCAAGGGTTATCCGGTCCAATCAATTAAGATGCAAATCCCGCCGGTTAGATGCCCGTTGGATCGAAGACAGGCCGACGCAAAGTCACTCCCACGGGCGTTCAGACAGGTACCACTCTGATGACATACGTCAGAGGTTCACGATGTCGACCGGGTCCAACGGCCCCGCCGCGTCGAAGCCGAAGATTTTTGAGTAAAAGTACAGCTCGGCGTCCAGAGCTCGTTTGATGTTCTCGGCTCGGCGGAATCCGTGCTGTTCTCCTTCGAAAGGCAGGTAAGCCGTGGCGATGCCCTTGGCTCGAACCGCATCGAACATGGACTCTGCTTGGTCCGGTGGGACAATCTTGTCCTCCAAGCCTTGAAACAGAATCAGCGGGCAGGAAAGCTGGCTGGTGAAGTTGATGGGAGACCGCTGCCGGTACACCTCCGCCTCCTCTGGGTAGGCTCCAACTAGACCGTCCAAGTATCTGGACTCGAACTTATGGGTATCCTTGGCCAACGTCTCCAGATCGCTCACGCCGTAGTAGCTGGCTCCGGCGGCGAACAAGTCCCGGAAAGTCAGCGCTGCCAGGGTGGTGTATCCTCCGGCGCTGCCGCCGTCGATGGCCAACCGGTCCCCGTCCGCCAAGCCTTGCCGCACCAGGTACAGAGCCCCGTTGACACAATCGTCCACATCGACGATGCCCCACTGCCCCTTCAGACGTTCCCGGTATTCTCTGCCGTAGGCGGTGCTGCCCCCATAGTTGACATCCAGAACGGCGAAACCCCGGCTGGTCCAGTACTGGATGGAGAGGTCCAGGGAGATTGAGGTAGCGTTGGTGGGGCCGCCGTGGCTTTTCACCAGCAGGGGCGGATTTTCGCCTGGCGTTGGCGCGTAGTCTCCGTTGGACGGGGGGTAGTAAAAAGCGTGAGCAGTCAGGCCGTTCTCGGTGGGGTATTCGATGGCTTCCGGGGTGGATAGGTAGGCTGGGTCCACGCTTACGTCACAGGAAGTTCGCAACACGTGGGTATCCCCGTTGGATAGATCCAATCGGACAACCGATAAAGGCTTCGCTGCCGAACCGGCAATCAATACCGCTGCGTCCGAGGTCATATGCAGATCGCCTCGCGCCATGTCGGTGTAGGGTGTCGCCACCGATTCCAGCGCACCGAGCTCTGTGTCCAGGCTAGCCATCTTCCAGCTTCCGTCCTGAACGTAGGAGCATATCATTCTGCGGGCGGATTGGAACGCATAGGTAGCTGAGCCGAAAGCCCATTGAGGTCTGGCGAATTCAGCTTCCAGAGCGGTAACCGCCTCCACATTGCCATCACGCCAACGGTATATGTTCCACCATCCGGTGCGGTCCGATACGAAGTACAGGGTTCCATCGGGAGCCCATTCTGGCTGAAAGATCGACTCTTCGACACCACCAGCCACCTTCTCTTGATGCTCCAAGGGGCCGTCTGAAGATAGGTCCGACACCCACAACTCGGTACCGTCCCAGGGCATGTTGGGGTGGTTCCAACTGAGCCACGCCAACTTCATGCCGTTGGGGCTCAGCCTTGGGGAAGAATAGAAATCCGAGCCGGAGACCAATACTTGGCTGGCGCCGTCTCCCTTAAGTGGAACTCCGGATACCGTGTTGACGGCTTCCTGGGATGAAGAGGTATGGTCCTCCTGGACGCAGATCAACAGGTCTCTGACAGGGTCGATAACCATGTCGGCGTACCGTAGGTCTCCCTCAGGCGTGACGGGCACCGGCGTTTCACCATGCCGATGGCGGTAAAGGCGCTGGTCGTCATAATTAGCGAAATAAACCACGCCATCAGCCACACAGAATGCCCCACCGCCGTACTCGTGCACCCGGGTGCGGGCGTTGAATGTTGGAGGCGTTACGTCGTCGATATTCCCATCGGCGGCGCGTCGGACGATGACGTTGCGCCCGCCTTCGCGAGGGCGCTGTTCCACCCAGTAAATGTCCTCACCGTCTATGGCTAGTTGTCCGAGCCTGATGGACTCGGAAACGATGAGGTCTGAGGTGACCGGTGATTCCCACGATCCGTAGGGCGCTACGTTAACATCAGGCATCCATTTCCTCTGGGCTCCCGTATCCGAGGCCCCGTTGCGTAATGAACTTCCAAGGCCTAGTATAAGGCAGC
>CAXEOX010000094.1:0-12299 GCA_963997925.1 uncultured bacterium | reverse complement strand
AGTCCATGGGCTACACCAACGTGGTCTACATGGCTCCCGGATTCAATGGCTGGAAGGATGAGAACCTTCCCTTTGTAACGCCCAGTTAAGAAGGGACTCAACACTACATCCGCGAAAGGCCAGGTTCTTCGACAAGCCCAGGACGAACAGGCTGGATTAGCTTCTCCCGTTCGTGGTGAGCCTGTCGAACCACCTGCTCCGCTGGTCACCACCTTGCGCTAGATCCAGTCAGCCACCTGCGCCACAACCGAAATCACGGTGGCGACTGTCCCGTCAACCCGTCAACGATTCTACGCAATCCCCTATGCGATAATTAATATCGTCATGGGCATTAGGCGGAATCGTCACTCAACGGCTACTTGGCAGAGATGGCTGGTGCTCATCGGCGTGTCCTTCGCCGTAGCAGCCTGTAGCGGAGAGCCCACGACGACTCCGGAACCAATCCCCACCGTTTTGGTCCCCCCAAATGTTGCAGCCGGCGAGCCAATCTTTAGCTCGGACTCCGATCCCACGTTCTTCTTCCCCAAACAAAAGCCAGTGGAAGGCGAAGGGGTGGTCATGGAGGCAGAACTCTTCGGCGAATTGACCGTGCTAAATCGTTGTCCTTCGCGTCAACAGCATTAGTAGATCTAACACCAGCTATTGCTCGTGTGGCCGCCTGACTTCAGGCGGGGCACCGAAAGATTTGGGACCCAGGTCCTCAGCGGGGACGGTAAGGTGGCAGCTCGGGTGGGAGAAGAGGTGTTCATGGGTGGGGGTGAAGTAAGGTACGTACACCGACTGGACGAATACGTGCAGCGGCAACTGCCTGCGGACTGTACCGGGCCTTAGTGGATCGTCGGCGATATAGTCAGTTCAGCTAAGTCTTTACACGTATTCGATTCCAAGATTTACGTGATTCTACAGGCACCGACCGTAGGGGATAGGGTGAACATGTTGGCTGCGGCCAACGTCGAGTTAGTGCTTGACGAGGGCTGTCTTCGCATGGGGTCTGGCGATGGTCATTTAATCATATGGCCGCCAGGGTTCAGTCTGGCAACCGAAGACGATGGGGTCCAGATACTCAATGAGACCGGTCTGATCGTGGCCCGCGTCGGCGAAAAGGTACGTATGAGCGGAGGGCAAGTAAGGTCTCTCCGCCATACCGGGGACTACGTGCTTCGCCACCTGCCCCCAGTTGTCCGGGACCTTATTGGATTGTAGGATCAGTTTTCACCGGCCCGCATCGAGACAACCCCTACAAACTCTCCAGCGAATAAGACTCAAGCTGCCAGGGGCTCCCTCGAACCCTCGGATCAGCAATCGTGACCGACCGTCAGCGGACGGTCTGCTTTCCTAGATCCAGAACCTTTTCAGCCATGTCCGCATAGAGTTTCCATGCGTCCTCGGGCTTTCTTAACGCCTCGGGGTCGTCCAGATAGGTGTCCAGCAGGACGTAGTCACATCCCAAACTTTCAAGCTCCGCCATGTCCTGGTGAATCTGGTCAAGGCTCCCCTCACCCACTACCCGCCCGTCCGGAGCCGGCGAGTTGGTAACGTGCAGCTTTATTCTGGGGCACAGGGCGGGCACAGGACGCCCCTCTTCGGCGGCGATTTCCTGAAGCCGCGGAATGCCCGTGTTCTTGAACCAATCCATCGTCATTCGGATGGGATGCCAGGCATCGCCGTAGCGAACGGCTCGGCGCAGGGCGGCATCGCTAGGCCCGCCTACCCAGATCGGGATATGGGGTTTGCGCAGAGGCCGAGGCGCAGTGTCCACGTCCTTGAACAACACATACCGGCCTTCGTAAGACGCAAAATCCTGAGTCCAAAGCAATTTGATTGCTTCCAGGTACTCGTTGGTGATGGCTCCTCTCCTCTTGTACGACACTCCCAACCCAGCGAATTCTTCCTGTGCCCAACCGATACCCACCCCCAGAATGACCCGCCCACCGCTGAACTGATCGATGTTGGCGAAGGCCTTGGCAATCTCCAACGCACTACGGTAGGGCACAATCAACACTGTGGTCCCAATCTCTATGGTAGTGGTGATTCCGGCGAGCCATGCCAGGGTGGAAACCGGTTCGTAAAACGGGGCCGGATAGCGCCCCTGAACATCCGGAGTTATGCCGATATGGTCGGAAGTCATCAGCAGATGGTAGCCCAGGGCTTCGGTGAGTTGCGCCCAGCGCTTGATGGAATCGGGGCTGGCGCCCGGACCAAAGTTCATAAGGTTCACGCCGACTTTCATTTCAAACTCCCTTACTTAATTCAATTATTTAGCCACAGAAACACAGAGACCACGGAGTTTTAAAAAATATTCGAATTCTCTGAGCCCTCTGTGTCTCTGTGGCAACCCCGCCGCCATCGTCTTGCGCCAACAGTTCCCCAAGCGCATACTGGGCGATGTTCCAAATCTCTTCCTACAGAGGTCTTCTCATGGAAAAAGCGGACATCCCGTTTCTCACCGTTGTTCAACTGTCCGAGCTTATCAAGAATCGGACGGTATCACCAGTGGATGCGGTGGAAGCTTACCTGGACCGCATCGATAGCCTGAACGGCAAGTTGTACGCCTACCTGACCGTCTGCCGCGACGAAGCGATGCAGGCTGCCAAGGAGTCGGAGCAAGCTTTAGACCGGGGCGAATACAAGGGTCCCATGCACGGCATTCCATTCGCGGTTAAGGACCAGATCAACACCGCAGGCATCCGCACCACCACCGGCACGCCCATCTTCAATGACTTCGTGCCCGATTCAGATGCCACCGTGATGACCAACCTGAAATCGGCCGGCGCTATCCTGCTGGGCAAGCTGAACATGACCGAGTTCGGCACCACCAGCTTCTCCCACGCGTTCGAGACCGTCCGCAACCCCTGGGATACAACCCGGTTCACCGGAGGGTCCAGCAGCGGCTGCGGCGCCGCGACCGCTGCGTTCTTGTGCGCCACGTCCTTGGGCGAAGATACCGGTGGGTCCGTTAGGAATCCCGCCTCATTCTGTGGCTTGGTCGGACTACGCCCCACCTGGGGCCGGGTCAGCCGGCATGGGTTGAGGCCGGGGATGTGGTCGATGGACACCGTCGGCCCCATATCCAGGACCGTGGAAGACTGCGCCTTGACCCTCCAAGCCATCGCTGGCCGCGACCCCAACGACGCTTACACATCCGACGAGCCCGTGCCCGACTACCGCAGCGCATTGAACCCAGACGTGCGGGGCAAAAAGATTGGAATCCTGAAAGAGCTATTGCACACCGACCTGGTGGACCCCGAGGTCCGCGACGCCGTGTCCCGCGCTGCCAACTCTTTGGCGGAACTGGGGGCAGAGATCGAAGAGGTATCCATTCCCCTCGCCATTCACGGCAACACCATCTCCACGATCCTGCGGGTAGAAGCCCCCACCAACTATAGAGACATCATTCAGAACCGGGTAACAGAGATAGAGCACGACAACCGCATCGCCTACCTGACCTGGAGTATCACCCCGGCGATGGCCTACTACAAAGGGTTGAAACTGCGGGCTCTGCTGCGCCAGAATGTTCTGGAAGCCCTAACCGGTGTGGACGTGCTGTTGATGCCTACCCAGGGAACGGCCGCTCCCAAGATTGAGCCGGACCCAATCATCGATTCCAGAGAGAAAACAGGCCGGAACCGGACCAGCTTGACCACGACGTTCAGCTTGGCCAGTTCCCCAGCCATCAGCATCAACTGCGGATTCACCTCGGATAATCTCCCCATCGGTCTACAGATCGGCGGCAAACCCTTCGACGAGCAGACCGTCCTCAACGTGGCCTACGCATTTGAGCAGAAATACTCCGATTGGCACAACCGCCGCCCGCCGATCGGATAGATTCGCCTGGGGAGATTTGACCTGAACACCGTTCGTCCTGAGCCTATCGAAGGACCGCTGGGGACAAACCTGACTAGAACAAGGAGGAACCAGGGTGCCGAAAGCCGAGTACGAGTTTTTCAACCACGAAAATGTTGACTGGACCCCGGTAGAAGCCGGGTCCGGCGCCGCCGCCGAGGGGATGGTGGAGAAGATACTGAACTGGGACGAAGAGGCCGGGGTTTCCACCAGGATGCTGAAGTTCCCCCCTGGCATCGAGACCTCCGAAGTAATCTTCCACGACTTCTGGGAAGAGGTGTTCATCCTGGAGGGCGAGCTACACGACAAGTCGATAAATACCACCTTCACCGGTGGGATGTACGCTTGCCGTCCTCCCGGCATGCCCCACGGCCCCTACCTATCGCCAATAGGCTGCACCACTTTTGAGGTGCGCTACTACCGCAAATAACCCAACCCGCTGGAGGTTCGCCCCATGGCCAGCTTGGCCGTCATCAACATAGGCACAATAGCTTCGGGAGACCTGGATCAGCCCTTGCTGCGGGGCGACTGCGTGCTGGTGGAGGATGGCAAGATTAGCGCCATCGGCGGGGCGGACCAACTGAACGCCAACTCCGCCGACACCGTCATCGACGCCAACGGCGCCACTGTCCTGCCCGGTCTTATAGACTCCCACTTCCATGTCGCCATCGGGGATTACCAGCCCCGGCAGAAAGTTGTGGACTTCATCGACAGCTACACCCATGGCGGCGTCACCAGCATGATTTCGGCAGGGGAGATACACACGCCAGGACGGCCCAACGACGCTGCGGGTGTGAAAGCCCTGGCAATCCTCGCCCAACGTTCCTACTCCAACCTGCATCCCAACGGAGCCAAGGTTCACGCCGGAGCGGTAGTGCTGGAGCCGACCCTTCAAGAGAAGGACTTTGAAGAGTTAGCGGCTGAAGGTATCTGGCTGGCCAAGTTCGGTTTCGGGGATTACAGCGACCCCTATGACGGTGAGGCGCAAATCAGGTGGGCCCAGAAGAACGGCATCAAAGTCATGTGCCACAGCGGCGGCGCGTCTATTCCCGGCAGCACCGCCATCTCGGCCACGCACTTGCTACAGCTGAAGCCGGACATATGCGGCCACGTCAACGGCGGGCCCACATCTTTGGATAACGACGGCCTTCGCCGCCTGGTGTCAGAAACGGACCTCTATCTTCAATTGGTACAGGCCGGAAACCTTCGCTCGTCCCTGTTCATCCTAGGCCTGGCTCAAGAACACGATGGGATGGGCAGAGTGGTTGTCGGCAGCGACACGCCGACGGGGACTGGGATGATGCCTCTTGGCGTGGTCAAAACAGTCACCGAACTGTCCTCTTTGGGAGGGCTCCCGGCGGCCACCGCTTTGTGTTTAGCCACCGGCAACAACGCGAAGGCATGGGGACTTAACTCGGGAATCATCGCCCCCGGCAGAGA
Source organism: uncultured bacterium (assembly GCA_963997925.1). GTDB lineage: Bacteria > Chloroflexota > Dehalococcoidia > Lucifugimonadales > UBA3495 > UBA11650. Next base: position 7,016 of record CAXEOX010000094.1, on the reverse strand, counting down.
CGCCGACCTGCTCATCGCCGACGCCCCCAACGGTTCAACGCGCGACAACATGTTTTCCGCCATGGAGAACGGCGACGTGCCCGGAATCGGGGTAGTAATCATAGACAGCGTAATCCGGGTCTTCCGAAGCCGCAACTCCCCGCCACCGGCCAAGGTCCCCCAAATACTTAAACAACCGACGCCGTCATTGCCCAGCTTCTAGTCCGACGTCCGGGTAGGCGCGCCACCGAGACACAGAGAACACGGAGTTTTTTTATATCTTCTCTGTGCTCTCTGTGCCTATCGTAGTCAGCCCCAGCTTAAATCGATGGCCGTTGCTCGAACCACCGGGCTTCTTGCTGATAGGCGTAGGCGGCGCGGATGACTCCGGGTTCGTCGAAGGGCTTGCCGGCTATCTGCATCCCCACGGGTAATCCAGACGCAGTGAAGCCGCAGGGGACCGAGATGGCCGGGAGACCGGTCAGGTTGAAAGGGGCGGTGAAGCTGCGGCCTGTGATATTGCTAGTCGCGTCGTAACCCTCGAAGGCCGCCGCCGGTTGGGTCATTGTAGGCGTGACCAGAACGTCCACCTTCTGCAAAACCTCGGCGCACTCCCGGTTGACTACCTTTCGGATCCGTTGCGACTGAACGTAGTCGCTGGCGCTGAACAGGCCGCCGATGCGGAACCTGGCCCGCACCATCTCTCCGAAGTCGTGGGGTCGGGTTTGCAGATTCTTCTCGTGGTAGGCGAAGGCCTCGCTGAGCATGATTACCGAGTTGGCCGCCCGCACGTACTCCAAGCTGGGTATTGTCACTTCCTGTAGGTTGGCCCCCAGTCCCTCCAGTACCTTTAGCCCCTTCTCCACAGTGGCCACAACCTCCGGGTTGACGCTCTCATGAGGGGCGAAGAAGAAGTGCCGGGGGACGCCGATAGTCAGCCCTTTTATGTCTTCCCGCAGCGATAACGAGTAGTCGGGCACCGGAGCGGTGCTGGTGGTAGGGTCTTTGGGGTCGTACCCGGCCAGCGCCTGCATCATGTAGGCGGTATCTTCCACCGTCCAAGTCATGGGACCGCAGTGGTCTTGGGACCAACTGAGGGTAACCACTCCCGCCCGGCTGACCCGGCCATAGGTTGCCTTCAGGCCGACGATGCCGCACAGGGATGCCGGACCGCGAATCGACCCACCGGTGCAGGAACCCAATGCGGCCATCGCCTGACCCGAAGCCACGGCGGCCCCGGATCCGCTGCTGGATCCCCCGGTGATGTGGGCCAGGTTCCAGGGATTGCGGGCCGGCGGGAAGGGGGTGGTGAAGTCAGGACCGCCCAAAGCAAACTCATGCATCGCCAGCTTACCCAGAAGAATACCTCCGGCGGCTTTGAGCCTGGCCGTGGTCGTGGCATCTTCCGTAGGCACACGGTCAATGTCCACCTTAGAGCCAGAAGTCGTGGTGATACCGGCGGTGTCGTACAGGTCTTTGAGGGCAAAAGGAATGCCGTGCAAAGGCCCCTTGTAGTCGCCACGGCGTATCTCGGCTTCAGCAAGCCGGGCGTCGTCCAAGGCCTGTTCTTTCAATACGATGATGAACGAATGAAGCCGGTCGTCGGTGGCTTCGATGCGGTCTAGAAATGACTGGGTAAGCTCCACCGGAGACAGTTGCCCGCTCTTAAGTAGTGCGGACGCTTCTCTGATGGTCAGGTGATAAAGATTTGTCTGGGAGGTCGTCATTGTTGCCACCTTTTCCGGAATTTGGATTTGAGTAAGATCAGTTCGTATACCAGAAATGGACCCGCTATCCCCTCGTAATTCCAGCGAAGACCGGAATCCACGGAACACGGCTCTGGTATCAGGCGGACGGCCACTCCGGATGGAACGTCACACCCATATCTTCCGCACGGAGGTCTATGGAGTGAATCTGCTGGAGATACAAAGAATAGAGGTCATACAAAGGCTTCAAATGGTCCAACTCTTCCTGGCTCATGCCAAGCCCAGCCCGGTCGGTCATGAGTTTGAACTCTTCAGGGGTTACGCTGTCTCCTAGTGGAGTTGTCATGGCGTTGCGCTCCTATTTGAGACTATTAATGAATCAATCAGGTCAGGATTTGAAAAGGCTACTCGTCATTCCGGCGAAGGCTGGAATCCAGAGATGACCCATATTCTAGGCAGTACGGTCCTTCTCCAGTGTCCACTGGATTCCCGCCTGAGCAGGAATGACGTATGGACCATGTCTGCCAGTCTCGAAAGGCCTTCACCGAGTCTATGGCAGGAAATTGTGCCTCAGAGGCTCTACGTGATACCGTGGTCACGTAGGTGACTTCGGGTTTTCTAAAAATCAACCAGCCTCCCGCACGGCCCTAGTTTACACCTGCATCGGCCCCGGTCAACCAGCACATATCACTTTCCTCTTGGAGTACAGATGCAGCCTTTAGAAGGCATCAGGGTCCTGAGCGTCACCGTTTACCTGGCTGGCCCATTCTGCGCCATGAACCTGGCCCGGTTGGGTGCCGAGGTCATCAGGGTGGAGATTCCAGGCAGGGGAGACCCGGTTCGGGGCAACGGTCCCTTCGCCCGGGACGGCGGCTGGCACGACGAACCACAGAACAGCAACGACCTATCGACACGTTTTCTCAAGAGGGCCCAGGGAGTCAAAAGCGTCACCCTGGATCTGAAGAATCCCCAGGGCAAACAGATGTTTCTCGACCTAGCCAAGTCTTGCGACGTAGTCTTGGAAAACCTGGCCCCCGGCTCCCTGCGTCGTATCGGTCTGGGCTACAACGAGATTTCCCAGGTGAACCCCGGCATCGTCTACGCCTCCATATCCGGCTACGGACAGACCGGCCCCTATTCCGAAAAGCCGGCCCATGACCCCCAGATCCAGGGTATGAGCGGCCTCATGGACATCAACGGCGACGCCGACGGACCTCCCACCAGAGTCGGCTTTTACATCGGCGATCTAGTCACGCCCCTGTTCGCCTGCTACTCCATCCTTGCCGCCCTCCGGGAAAAGGACCGCACCGGCAAAGGTCAGTACTTGGACGTTTCCATGATGGATACCCTGGTCTCCCTCATGTTCATGGAGAACCTGGAGGAGAACATCGAGTACGGCCAGCCGTTGCGCACCGGCAACATCAGCCGCAACGGTCCCACCGGTCTTTATCATGCGAGCGACGGGGATGTGTCCCTCACCGTTACCAGCGACGACCAATGGGCCAGACTGGCCCGCGCGTTGGACGCTCCCCAATTCCTGGAGGATCCCCGATTCGAAAGCTATGTCAGTCGAACCACGAACGTGGAGGAAGCGCGGCAAGCGATTCAAAGCATCATCGGCGAGTTCACTTTGGTAGAAGCGATGGACCGGCTCGAAAGCCATGACGTCCCCTGCGCCCAAGTCCGCACCGCTGAGCAAGTGATGAACGACCAGCATTTCTGGGACCGGGGCAGCCTTTTGCCCCTGCGTCACGCGGGTTTGGCTGAACCGGTGAAGGGAGTCGCTTCCGGCTTCCCGGTGATTTTTTCCGGTGGCGCTCTCCCGGAGATGGCGGGCGCGCCGACCCTTGGGATGCACAACAAGGAAATCTTCTCCAAACTTCTGGGATTGGATGAATCGGACCTGGCCGAACTGCAAGAGAACGGAGTAATCTAGAGCCTCAATCCGGAACCCAATGATTATCAACAACTGAGGATAGTCTTATGGTCACACCACAACAAAGAGTTATCGTTCTCCGAGCCGAGGCCGAAGACTTCAAGAATTACCTGAACGAACTGCCTGCGGAGGCATGGAGCCAGCCCAGTGCTTGCGCGGGATGGACGATTGCCGACGTGGTCGGCCATCTATATGGGCAGAACTTCGCGTCTCGGATTACCCGAGGATTAGAGGGCGATGCCTCACCGCCCGAAGGCGCTCCGGCGGTGGCAGACCACGACGAGGACCGCTTCGCCGAGGACATCTTTCAGCGGGCATTGTCGAATCGGGAGCAGCACGGCGAGAACCTGCTGGAATCCTTCATTCCACGTCTTGATGAGTCCGTCCAAGTGTTCAACAACGTGGGACCAGACGATTGGGAGAAGCCGTGTTACTGGCCTCCTGGCCCTGAACCGGTGCGAGTTTTGCTGGATATGCGAATCGCTGAGCTAACCATGCACGCTTGGGACATCCGCTCCACCACGGACACGGGCTACCACTTGTCCGACGACAGCGTCGGCGTTTTGATGCAGACCGTCGACCGAGCCGTTCGCCGGGCATTCCGCCCCGACGAAGGTATACAACAGCCGATCCGCTACCGGTTCAACGTGATAGGGCCTTACGAGGCAGCATGCGATATCGTCATGACGAACCAGCGCACCCACATCGAACCATGCAACGCCCAACCTGCCGACGTCACTTTTAGGTGCGATGGGGAAACCTACGTGTTGGTTATGTACGGCAGACTCAGCCCGGACGACGCCATGGCTCAAGGCCGATTGACCTTCCAGGGCGACACAGAACTGGCCGAGAGCTTCGGTCGTAGATTCAAAGGTGGGTAAGCCGATGCCGCCGAGCCGTGCCGGAACCGACCGGAAGTTTGGCGGATGAAACTGGCGCTGGTTATTCGGCACGCCGAACTGGAAACGCTGGCCGACAATTTTACGTCGATATTGAAATCTGAGAAATTTCAAATAGAACCGCTGAACATATTTGACGACGCTCCGAACTACCGGTTGTTCGCCGCACCACCATTGGAGGAAATCAGTCTCATAGTCGCCCTGGGCGGCCCCATGTCGGTCAACGACGACTATCCGGCGTTGCGCCAAGAACGTGACTATCTTAAACAAGCCATGGCCGTGGGGGTGCCGGTATTGGGTATCTGCCTCGGCGCTCAGATGATGGCCTCGGCGCTGGGTGGGGCGGTGGAACCGACAGGGGGATATCGATTCGGGCTAAGCAGGCTCTTGATAACTGAAGAAGTAGCCGCCGACCCGGTGTTCAGCAAGATTGAGGTACCCTTAGTTCCCACCCTGCACGGCGAGTGCTTTACGATACCCAAAGGAGCGGTCAAACTGGCAGAGGGTCATATGCTGTGCCGGGACGGAACATACCGTCGAATCAACATGGCCTTTCGGTACAACGATTCCTACGCCTTCCAATTCGAACCCCAACTCACTCTGGAAGAACTGAGAATATGGAATGAGGCGTTCAAGGAAGACTATGAACTGATGGGAGACCGCTTCGACCCCAAAGAAGAGTCGGCAAGAAACTTGCGAGAGTTCGCCAAGTTCGCCCCGTATCACGAGGCACAGATGCGGGAGATGTTCCTGGCCTTCTTGGGCGGAGTCGTTTAGCGAACAGAGTTCGCGATCCTGCGTTTACAGACAAAGAGAACTAGATTGGAGGATAGATTTGGAAAAGACTCGAAGGAATCACCCGGATATCGCGCCTTCGGGCCCCACCTACAGCCGGACGGTCCGCGCTGGTAATCTGCTATTTATCGCCGGTTGCACGGCCCGGGGAACTGCCGCCCAGGGACGGTCCTTAATCGAGCAACTCCGGGTAACGTTGGACCGAATCATACGGATAGTGGCTGCCGAGGGGGGAAGACCCGGAGACATCGTCAAGATTACGACCTTCGTCACCAGCATGAACGACTGGCGGGATTCCACCGGAGAGAACGAGTACCTGTTCGCGGAATTCTTTGAGGGCGCTTATCCCGCCAATACGTTAGCCGAGATTGGAGCTTTGGCCGAACCCGGCTTGGATGTGGAGATCGAAGCCATTGCAGAACTCGGATAGGCGGTTTTGATGCAAGAAACGCCTTGATGTGGTAACTTGGGCCGTAATCGTGGCCTGGTCGAATAATCGTCCCGACACCGGGGAATCTATCGTCCGAAAATCAACGTCCGGAGGTTGATATGAGCGAGATCAAGATTGAAGAAGCCGTAGTCATAGGAAAAGGGGGAGACCGGGAATTGAAGGCGGATATCCTCCGTCCGGCGAACCAGTCCGGTCTCGTTCCCGGGATATTAATCCTCCCTGGAGGCGGCTTCCGGAACGCTGACCGCACGCCGCTCACTGAGCGGTACGGACGGGCCATGGCCAATCAGGGATACGTTTGCGTCAACGGCGAATACCGAACCATGGACGAGGCTCCCTGGCCGGCCCAAATACAGGATGTCAAAGCAGAGATTCGCTGGATGCGGGCCAACAGCGCCGATCTTGGTATCGACCCGGACCTTATCGTCGTCGCCGGAAAGTCGGCGGGCGGACTCCTGGCACTGGTAGCAGCGGGTAGCAGCCACGTTAAAGAGTTCGATGGCGACGGCGGAAACCCCGGCGTCAGCAGCAGAGTAGCCGCAGTAGTGGGTATGTCCCCAGTGTCCGACATTACAGACCGGGCGGTCGACCCCGACTTCGAACCCCTTTTCGGTAAGAACCCAACCGCCGATCTCGTCCGCGCGGCAAACGCAATCACCTACGCCAACAAGGACTATCCGCCCGCTTTGTTTTTTCACGGCACTTCCGACACCCGCGTCCATCACTCGACAACTATGCGGATGTACGAAGCGCTGGAACAAGCCGGAGTTCCCGTGGACCTGCATCTCTTTGCCGGGGAGGACCACTTCTTCGACCGGGAACCCCATTTCTACAAAGCCACTACCGACTCCATCGCGATATTCTTATCCCGGTACGTTCCCTTGCGGGAGCCAGTAGCAGCCGCTTAGATTTTGTTGGAGATTCAGATCAAGTAATGGCAAGGAGAGGGAAATGGCCGTCGTAGGATTGGACCACTTGGTTGTGAACACCAGAGACATAGAAGGCTCAGTCAGCTTCTACAAAGACATGCTGGGCATGGAGATTCTGAGGCTTGACGAGTACCGAGAGGGTAAAGTAGGTTTCGTGTCGGCGAGGGTTTCCCAGGAAATCATCATCGACATACGTCCCACCAAGGCAGAAGACGCAGTGACGCCCAACATGGACCACTTCTGCCTTGTTCTTGGCGCCACCGACATGACGAAGCTCTTTGAAGAATTGAAATCCAAGGGCATCCACATGGACGGAGATGT
>CAXEOX010000093.1:0-12559 GCA_963997925.1 uncultured bacterium | reverse complement strand
TGGACATGGCCAAGCTCAAGTACGAGTTCTTGGACCACTACTTCCAAGTCAATGGCCTGCCCTTCAGGAACAAAATCTTCGGCCACATCAACAAAATCAACCGGTTGGGCAGCCGGTTCGCTCCCTTTTCCAACTGGGCTTCCAACAACCCCATCGGCAAATTTTTCGCCGGAATGATTCTGGGAGTGCATTCTCGCCGGTCTTTCCCGGCCTTCGCCAGGGAGACGTTGCCTAAGTGGTTCGCGGGACGGGAAATCCCCATTAATCCCCCTTTACGAAGGGGGGAGACTGATAACGTGGTTACGAAAGATACCGTTGTCCTGTTCAACGACACCTTCATGAACTACAACTACCCCCAGGTTGGTAAGGCTGCAGTGGAACTGCTGGAAGCCGCCGGGCTCCAAGTGGTTTTGGCTAACGGAGGCTGCTGCGGCCGGCCGATGATTTCCAAAGGAATGTTGGACGAGGCCACGGCCCACGCTCGCGACACCGTGGATCTGCTCTATCCCTACGCCGAACAAGGCATCCCAATCATCGGGTGTGAGCCCAGCTGCTTGCTGACCTTTCGGGACGAATATCCCGAGTTGGTCAAGAACGAGAAATCCGCAAAGGTAGCCGAGAACAGCTACATGATTGACGAGTTTCTGACGATGCTGGCCGAAAAAGGGGAACTGAAACTGGAGTTCAAGGCCGCTGATAAGAAGATTCTGTTCCACGGCCACTGCCACCAGAAATCGCTGGCGGGCACCGACTCCTCTCTGGCCGCATTGCGCCTACCGCCGGGCAACGAGGTTGAGTTGATCAACGCCGGTTGCTGCGGCATGGCCGGGTCGTTCGGCTTCGAGAAAGAGCATTACCAAGTCTCCATGGACATTGGCGAATACGCGCTGTTCCCGGCGGTGAACGCCAAGGGGCCGGAGTGGGAAGTCGCCGTTATGGGCGTGTCCTGCCGTCAGCAGATAGAGCACGGCACCGGGCGTCCAGCCCGTCACTTGGTTGAAGTGCTGCGCGACTCCCTGGCCTGAATCAGAATCGGCGCCGGGATGAGAAGGCAATGCAAAAGAGGCCCGGACTAACATCCAGGCCTCTTTAACTTTTCGGCCAGCAAACGGCTACAGGCGGAGAATCTGTTTTAGGCTCCCGACACCGGAACAGGGATCCCCGCAATCTTGCACTGAACACTGCCCAGGGTATTGCGGGAGGTGAAGAAGAGGGTCTTCATATCGTCGCCGCCGAAGGCAACGTTGGTCGTCGCGGTCTCGCCGTGGGCGACGGTGCCCAGGTGCTTGCCGTTGGGGTCCAGAATCCAGACACCACCGGAGCCGCCGCAGTAGACGTTTCCTTCCACATCCACCTTCATGCCGTCGGGCACGCCGGGCCGGTCGCCCCTCAAGTCGGCGAAGATCCGGTCGGACTGGATGGCCAACGTGCCGTTGGGCAGCATGTCGAAGGCGCGGATATGCCCCCTACGGGTGTCGTTGACGTAAAGAACGCTCTCGTCGGGAGAGAAGGCCAGGCCGTTGGGCACGATGAAGTCGCCCACCAGCAGGGTCAGCGTTCCCAGATCGGGCGAAACGCGGTAAACGCCTGAGAAGGTCAGGTCCCACTGCTCCCGAGGCAGGGGGCTGGTCCAGGGGTCGGTGAAATAGATCGCGCCGTCGGACTTGACCACAACATCGTTGGGCCGGTTCAAGCGCTGACCCTTGAAACTGTTAGCCACAACGGTGATGCTGCCGTCCAACTCTTGGCGGGCCACCCGGCGGCTGTCGTGCTCGGCAGATAGAAGGCGCCCTAGCAGGTCCCGGGTCAGGCCGTTGGCCCGGTTGGTAGGCTCCTGGAACAGGGTGACGCCCTGGCCTTGGGTCCACTTCATGCGACGGTTGTTGTGGATGTCGCTGAACAGGAGGTATCCTCCCTCCTTCCACCACAATGGCCCCTCAGCGGGCCCCTGGTCACCGCCGTAACCCTCTCCCAATTTTTCGATACTTTCTCCGGATGACACGATGCGCTCCAACTCGGGCGCGTTTTGTTCTATAGGCATGATTTCCTCCTAGACTTGCGAACTGCTCATGGTTGAGCCACCGGGCATTATAATACGGATCGCTTTCATAGCGGAGGATGCTCTCACCCCCGGCTCCTCTCCCAATGGGAGAGGGGTGCCGCCGACAGAATCCGTCTCAGGTCGAAACGCGACCAGATAACGAATGCTTGCCACGCCTCTGTGCAGTCAATATAATGGCCGTCATTCCCCGCAGCTTCACGTTCAGGATACATACGTATCCAGAGATTGGTTAAGACACCATGCTGAAGGAGGATCACCATGGCATTCAAGCTCAACCACGTCCATCTAAAGACCCCGGACCCGCAGAAGACGGCCCAGTTCTACGTGGACACATTGGGGGCCAAGATTATCGGCGAGGCAGGCGCGAACGGTCTGCGCCTGGACCTGCACGGCCTCACGCTGAACGTCACCAAGTTCATCGACAGCCAGAAGCACGAGCAGAAGTACGGCATCGAGCATATAGCCATCGATACCGACGATATGCCCACCCTGGTGGCGAATCTCAAGGCCAGCGGGGCCAAGATTCTGGAAGAGACTACCGTCGGCAACGGCCGAAAGGTCTGCTTCTTCGAGGGTCCGGACGGGGTCCATCTGGAGTTTCTGGAATCCGTCGACTAATATTCAGTCCAGCGGTCTCAAGCCGCCCAAAATAACAACCAACGAGGCAAAACATGCTTTATGAACTACGGGTTTACGACGCCAGAGCAGGAAAGCTGCCGGCACTCAATGACAGGTTCGCCAACCATACCACCGGCTTCTTCAAAGACCACGGCATCGGCATCGTGGGGTTCTGGACCGACGAGATCGGCAGAAGCAATCAGCTCACGTACATGCTGAGCTTCGACAGCATGGCCGACCGGGAACAGAAGTGGGCTGCCATGGGGGCCGACCAACGATGGCAAGAAGTACGGGCGGAGACAGAGAAGGACGGCGCATTCGTTGCTTCCGTACAGAACAGCTTCATGAGGCTCACTCCCTATTCTCCGGAGCCGCACATGAGTACCGCCATCCAGGAGCTACGCATATATAGTCCGATGACTGGCAAATTCCCCGCTCTGCACGACCGGTTCGCCAACCACACCATGAAGCTGTTTGAGAAGCATGGCATCGAGAACGTGGGTTATTGGACCGCCGACGTGGGCACCAGCAATAAACTGACCTACATGCTAGGCTACGATGGGCTGGGTGACCGGGAAAAGAAATGGGGAGCTTTCAGCGAGGACCCCGAATGGCACAAGGCCCGTGCCGCCTCGGAGGTCGACGGCCCACTGAATCGCAGGAGTATAAACACCATTCTGCGAAGGACTTCCTATTCTCCCTAAGCGGAGCCTCTGCCCATCGCAATCTCGCTCGGATCGTGAAGTTTCCTCGGATCCGGGCGTAGCGATGGGTTTGGTGGGCGGTGAAATCTGGCGCGCCGCCCACGGATTCTAGGAGCAACGTTTGTGTCCAGCCTAACCAACCTGGAACATGGAATCATGTCCCGCTACTTGGTCTCCCTGGGATACCCGGAATATCGCAAATTATGGCTGGCCACTCTGTGTTCCCAGTCAGCGTCTTGGGCCTTGATTGTAGCCCGGGCTGCCCTGGTGTTGCAGATGACCGGCTCGGCCACTTGGACGGGAGCGGTCACCTTCGCCGCCATGATTCCCTCGGTGGTAGTGTCTCCCTTGGCTGGATATCTGGCCGACCGTTTCGACCGGCGCACCGTGCTGGCTTGCGCCTATGCGGTCAACGTATGCGATAACCTGGTGCTGGCATTCCTGGTAGTGACCGGACTCATCGAGCCGTGGCATGTGCTGATTCTATCGGCTATCACCGGGTCGGCCCGGTCAACTCAGATGCCCTCCGGTCAAGCCTTGATGGCCAACATGGTGCCCAGAGAGCGGTTGCTTAATGCTGTTTCCCTGTATCAAGCGACTTTCCACGGCTCCCGGTTCGTCGGTCCATTTCTCATTCTGGTGGTGCTCTGGGCGACCGGCCGCCAAGACTGGGTCTTCTTCCTATGCGCCGGCCTCTACATCCTTGGCCTTACCATAGTTCTGACCGTCAAGACCGCCTCCAGAGGCGCGATGCAGGCTGGGAAGTTCCGTGAGATATTCGTCAGCAACCTGGTGGCTGGGTTGAGCTACATGTACCGGCATCCTTTGATTCTTTCCCTGGTGCTGTTGGTGGTCGCCCATTGCGGCATGACCATGTCCTTCGAATCCCTCCTCCCCGTTTTCGCTCAGGACAAACTTGATATGGAGGGAAACGCCGCTGGCCTGAACGGGTTCAGCTACCTGATGGTGGGCTTCGGCGTGGTAGCCTTGGTCGCGGCGTTGATGTTGGCGGGCGTCCGAACTGAGGCTGTAAGAGGCAAGTGGCTGCTATGGCTTGGGGTAGCGAGCGGCGCCAGCGCAGTGGTTCTAGCCATGTCACCCAACCTGCCGATCGCTGTCGTATCGGCGGCCGCGATGGGGTTCGCCCAGGGCGGGTTCATGACCCTGAGCCACGCCATGCTCCAAACCATCGCACCGGATGAGATTCGAGGCAGGCTGCTGGGTGTCTACAGCTGGCACACCAATGGCACGATGGCCGGTTTCAATCTGGTGAACGGGGCATTGGCCGGGTTGACTGGATTGTCCGCGCCTCTCATCCTGGGCGCTGGGGGAGTGGGATTCCTCCTGGTGATGACTATGAGCTTTGGCCGCATCCCTTTACGCCAGCTATACTCCCGTGGCGTGCCCGCGACTTAATTAAAAAACAAAGATTTATGGGGACTAGCCAGTGATGGACGTAGAAAGCTTCAGGCAGCGCATCCCGGTATGCCAGCGGATGGCCTACCTAAATACCGGTATGTCCGGACCCTCTCCAGTTCCGGTGGTCGACGCCATCAAGAAACGGCTGGACTACGAGATGGAAGAAGGTCTCGGCAATCCAGACGTGGTGGAAGGCACCAGGGCACTCCGGGACGCTGCCCGTCGATGCGTTGCCAGCTTTCTCAACGCCTCGCCCGAGGAGATCTGCATCACCAAGAACACTACCGACGGTCTCAACATGGTGCTCAACGGGCTGCCTTGGCAGCCAGGAGACGAGATTGTTACCTGCGATCTGGAACACAGTTCGGTGATTGTTCCCAGCTACTTCAAGCAGCGCCAGAGCGGCGTGGTGATGAACATGGTTTCCATGGCCCCAGATGAGCCCATGGAGAGCATCCTGTCCAAGATCGAGGCTGCTATCACCCCGAGAACCCGGCTGGTTTTTCTCAGCCATATCGAATGGTCGTCGGGCCTGCGGATGCCTGTAGAGGGGATTCGGCGGTTGACCCGAGACATGGGCGTGAAGCTCCTGTTGGACGGAGCCCAAACGGCGGGTCACATCAGGCTGGACATGAAGGAGCTTGATTGCGACTTCTATTCCATACCTGGACAGAAGTGGCTGCTAGGGTCCGAGGGTGTCGGGGCCTTGTACATACGACAAGACCGGATCGAAGAGGTGGCGCCGGTTCACTTGGGCGGAAGGGCGGTTCTGCCCCATTCCGGACCCAGAGAACTTGAGCCTAATACGGCCTCTATGGATAAGTTTTTAATGAGCTCCAGTAGCACGGCTCTTCAGGCCGGGCTGATGGCGGCCATAGATTTTATCCAGGAAGCCGGCATCAGCGACATCGAGCAGCGGAACCTGGACCTAGCCGGGGCATTGAAGGACTCGCTACGTGAAACCCCTGGAGTTACGGTCCTTTCTCCCTTCGACCGCCAGATATCCTCAGGGTTGGTCACATTCGCTATCGATGGAGTGGATCCGGAACAGGCAGTGGCGGAGCTTTGGAAGCGGAACAAGATTGCTGTCCGCCGCATCAGCTACCCAGCTTGCATCCGTGCCTCGTTGCACTTTTTCAACACCGAGAACGAGGTGGCCGATCTGGCGGAAGCGGTCCGTGGTCTGGCCGAAACGGGTGTGGCAGGCTGATACACATCTGTATACGGCCCAACAACCGCGTCACTTCTGGAGCGAACCGTCTAGTTTCGATCGGTCACTAGGCGTCCTCATCCGGTTGCCACATATAGATGTCGCCCTCTCCATATTCTTGAAACCCTATCTTTCGGTAGATGTCGATCGCCATCTCTGAGGAAAAGAGGACCCCCATCCGGTAGCCCTGCTCTCGGGCAGCCAGCAGAGGCGGATAGGTCATCGCCGTGGCAATCCCCTTGCCCCGGTAATCCGGTAGGGTGGTAACGCCGTGAATCCCCGCCACACCCGCCCCCAAGAAGAGCGCCGAGGTGCTTACCGGCTTACCTTGGAAGCTACCCAGGTACAGGCTCCACAGAGGGTCATCGACAATCTCCATGCCCCGATACATGTCCAACCATGCCTCTGCCGCAAAGTCTGGGAATTCACTGACGGATGTCATTAACTGACACCAGGTCTCCAAAGATTCGCCATCCTTGACCGTACTGATGGTGAGACCCGGAGGCAAGGATGCTGGTTCGGCCAACGTCTGCAATTCCATCGCCATGCCGGTCAGAGTCGCAGCAGGCATCCAACCCTGATCCTCTAAAAGCTGTCCCAAGCCCGGGTCCGGATTGGTCAGGCCCACCCACCAACCCATCGGGAGCTTGCGGGTCCTAGCACGAGAGGTTACGTTAACAACTGTCTTTAAGGACTCCGCTGCCGTGATGCCGGATTGCGGGACCAAGCCCAGGACCACGTTGAAGAGGAAGAAGGGAATATCCGACGCCGTCCAGGCTATCTCAGGGTCTTGCTGAAGCTCCAGTTTCGCCCACTTACCCCAGGTTTTGAAGCTCTCGATGGTGTTGGCTTCGATCACCTGCTTTAATGCCGATGGGCTGGGGTCTTGGAGGATGTTGTTCATCATGAGTTTTACACGGTTCTCCTAGGGGATTATCAGATCTAGCCGGGCTCGCGATGGTGAGAGATAAGGCAGATCGATGCCTAAGTCCAGAAGAGCGTATCAGGTGCAGATCGATTTCGATACTGTCCGATAGGACGACGCAGGCCTAGTCCCATCGTTCTATAGAGGAATCAACACTTAGAGGGAAGCGAGAAGGAAAGCATCGCGACATACTGTAAGCGTAATTCGAGAGACATGACCCTACCTGAGCGGAGGACGAAATGGACAACCATTACCCGGTTTCTCTTGAAGGTGAATTGGACCCCAACTTGAGCAGGGTACTTTGGCTGGTGAAATGGATCCTAGCTATCCCCCACTTCGTCGTACTTGCGTTTCTGTGGGTTGCCTACGTGGTTTTATGGGTGGTAGCACTTTTCAACATCCTCTTTACGGGAAAGTACCCTAGAGGCATCTTCGATTTCAACGTGGGCGTGTTGAGGTGGTCTTGGCGAGTAGGTTTTTATTGTTGCAGCGTTCTTGGATCCGACCGTTATCCGCCTTTCAGCCTCAAGCCGACGGATTATCCGGCAACGTTCGATGTGGAATATCCAGAAAATCTTTCGAAGGGTTTGGCGCTGGTCAAGTGGTGGTTGCTAGCGATTCCCCATTACTTGGTCGTGGGGATTCTCCACGGGGGAGTGGGGCCGCGTTCCGGTGGATTGAATTCCATATTGGTGATATTCGCAGCCGTCGCGCTGCTCTTTACCGGGCGTTACCCAGTTAGCATTTTCGATCTAGTTATGGGTTTCAACCGATGGGCCTTCCGAGTCACGGCGTACGCAAGCCTCATGCGTGACGAGTACCCGCCATTCCGGCTTAGCCCGTAATCAGGTCAGTTAATCACTGGGAGACTAGAATCAGAGGCGATCAGAAATGGCAAGTTGCAGCACACATATCAGAATCAACGCTACCAAAGAACAAGTGTGGGCCGTTCTATCCGATTTCGGCGGGATCTATCGCTGGAACCCAGGGGTGAGGAATTCGTTCTCCACTTCCGATATCAAACATGGAACGCAGGCTACCAGGCGGTGCGAGCTTCTGACGGGCGTCGATTACCTGGATGAGCGGGTTCTGGAGTGGGTTGAAGGCGAAAGCTTCAAGGTCGAGATATACAAAACCAATCTGCCACTCCATAAAAACATCGTGGAGTTTTCCATAGAATCCACGGACGGTGGCACCGTAGTCACGGTCACACCGGACTACACCCTTAAGTATGGTCCGGTGGGTTGGCTGATGGACCGAATCATGGTGCGGCAGCTGTTCAACGGAGGAATGGAAGACCTGCTCTCCGGTCTGAAGTACTACGTGGAAACCGGAGAGATCGTAGGCGAACGGATCCCCGGAATGGCGGCAGCGGTGGTGTAGGGCGGCCCAGTCTAGGTATTACGTTACACCGAGCTACTGTAATGCTCCTGCCACCAGCGGGCGATGTCGATACGCCGAGCGAACCACACATCGTCAAACCCGCTGGCGTATTCCAGAAACTTCTTCACCGCCTGGGAACGTCCGGGGCGTCCGGTGATGCGGCAGTGGAGACCGACGGACATCATCTTAGGATGGGTTTGGCCTTCTTCGTATAGGCAGTCGAAGGTTTCTTTCAGATACTCGTAGAAGCCTTCAATGCTAACCAGGCCTCCGCGCCAGAACCGGGCGTCGTTGGTCTCAAAACTGTAGGGGACTACCAACCAGGGCTTCTCCTGAACGGTGAGGTAATAGGGCAGGTCGTCGTTCATGCTCCCGCTGTCGTAGAGAAATCCCCCTTCCTCCACCACTAGATCCCGGGTATTTACGCTGGGGCCGTAGCGAGTGAACCAGCCCAAGGGCCTTTCCCCAGTAGTCTTCGTCAATGACTCGATCGTCATCTGGATGGCCCGGCGCTCAGCTTCCTTGTCCATCAGGTGGTATTCTTCCCACCGGTAACCGTGGCCGCAAACTTCATGACCTCTGGCGATGACCTCTTTAGCCACTTCAGGGTTGCGCTCCATAGCTAGGGCACAGCTGAAGAAAGTGGACTTCACCTGATACCGGTCCAACAGATCCAAGATCCGCCACACGCCAACCCGGCTACCGTACTCGAAGAAGGACTCGTTATACAGATCCCGCTGGTCGGTGGGAATCGGCGAAGCTACCTCGTTGTTGGTTTCGTGGTGTGGGCTGCCATCCAGCAGCGAATACTCGGATCCTTCTTCGTAGTTGATAACAACGGAGATAGCAATCTTGGCATCATTGGGCCAGCGCACCTGAGGCGGCGTTTGGCCGTAACCGATAAAGTCTCGTTCCGTGCTCAATAGTCCTCCGGTCGGCCGCAGCGATGGCTGGGCCAGCAATTATTCCGATCTAACCGGCCTATGGTAGCGGTTAATCCATGGACAAACAATCGGCCGGAATTCTTATCCGTCGACCGTTAGGTTCACCACGTCAGCGCCGAAAGTCTGCCATGTCCCAGTCTCGGAAGCCGCAGACTCGCCAATCTTAAAGGTAATGGTGCGGCCGGAGAAAGAGGCCGTCCCAAATTGGAAAACCTTGAGATTATATGTTCCGAGCGAGACAACACCTTCGCCTACAGGCTCGGAGAACCCGTCAACCCACGCAGTCACTGCCATCCCGTCGGGAGCAGGCTGACCGCCGATCAACGCAGTGCCGGCGAAGACGTGGGGCGCAATGGCTGTCTGCCTTTCCCCCAACGGTTGAGGCACTGGAGTGGACGTCGGTTCCGGCGTAGCGGTAGGAGTAGGTTCAGGCGTATTCGTTGGCGTCGGTTCCGGCGTCGCAGTCGGAGTCGGAGTCAGCTCGGGCGTGTTCGCGGGCGTCGGTTCCGGCGTTGGGGTAGGAGTCGGTTCCGGCGTGGATCTTGGCTCGGGCTGCTGGTCCCCTGTCCTATCCCGTGAAGTTTCCCCCGTTGGATGTCTAGGGGTGGCGGCAATGGCTCTGGCGTGTCGGTAGGAACCGGGGTATCGGTTGGGGGAGGCGGCGTATCGGTAGGTAGCACCACCGGAGTGGCCGTAGGCACAATCACTTCTTCACGAGCGGGTTCAGGCGTATCTGTAGGCTCGGGAGTCGGCGTGTCCGCTGGACGTTCGGTGGGAGTGGGGTCGGGAATAGGCGTCAGAGTTGGAGGAACAACTTCAGGCGTGGGAACCTGGACTTCTTTCTTCTTCACCTCCGGAAGGTCAAGAAATTCTTGCTTCTCATCGTCGTCTAGAAAAACCGGTTTGGAGGGTTCTTTGTCCTTGGTGGACGTGCTCTTTTGCTCGTCCGTCATGACCTTCTTGCCGAATTCGTTCTCTAGTTCACACACTCCGCGGAAACAATCCACCTCCGCCTCGTCGGTGTCTTTGTCGTACTCCACGCTCATCCACGTGCCCCGAGGAGAAGCTGTACCGGCTGGAGTCACGATGCGCAAGGGTTCGCCAGCTTCTGCAACACCCTCATCCAAGATGAAGATCTTCCCATGGTCCAGTTCTATAATAGTGTCCTAGCCCACGCCAAATTGACCCAGACGCCAGATAGTGTCCGGCGTAGTCCTGGTGATGCGGAGGAATTCTTGGACCCGGATGTCCACCCTGGCTTCGCTTTCAACGAAGGTCTTAACGCCGTCTCCGGGCAGCAACTCCTCGATTACCTTCCTAAAGTCGAAGATAGGACTTGTAGGGCCGTCCGTTTGCAGGTGTGTTAGCTGCCGATCCGGCTATTCTAACAGTAGGGCATGAGCGCTTCAGACTCAAGCCGGACGATCTCTCCGGGTCATGACACAACGGGTCTCTTGTCACTCCAGGGCCTTGCCTCTTCGAAGGCCGCCGATGCCTGTAAGACCCGGGCCTCGGATCCGTGGGGTCCGATGATGTGAAGTCCGATGGGCATGCCGTCGGACGAGAAGCCGCAGGGTACGCTGGAGGCCGTTTGCCCGGTCATGTTTATCGGGAAGGTGAAGGGCAGGAATCCCCAGAAGGAATCAACCTCCTTGCCTCCGATGACCGAAGGACGTTCTTCTATGGGGAAGGCCGGCACGGCCATGGTCGGAGTCACGAGGAGGTCGTAGTCATCAAAGAATATCTCCATCTGACGGCGTAGAACATCCACCCGCAGCAGGGCCCGAGAGAGGTCGGCTCCGGAGATCGAGGCACCGTGCTCCAACGAACGCAGCCCGTAGTCGGTGAAATCTGCTTCATGCTCTTGCAGCAGATGTCCGTAAGAGGTATAAGCAGCTGTTGCGAATGCGTCCCAGAAGGACTGGAAGGGGTCTTCAACGACCAGTTGGGGCTCCTCAACGACCGCGCCAAGTTCCTGAAAGACCTTAGCGCCCTCCCCGGCGATCCTAGCCACTTCCGGGTCGACTCCCGCGTATCCCAGGTCGGAACTCCAGGCGATGCGCAGTCCCCTCACACCTTCTTTCAGACCAGCCGAAAAGTCAGGCGGCTCTTCGCGCCGGGAAGTGGGGTCTCTCAGGTCGCCGCCGGCCAACACTTGCAGGAACATGGCCGACTCGGCCACGGTGCGGGACATGGGCCCCGACTGGGAGAACTGATTGGCGGCGGGCCGGCCATACCCACCAAAACGGGGAACCCGGCCCTGGGACGGCTTGATGCCGAAGACACCGCAGAAGCTTGCGGGTATGCGTATCGAACCGCCGCCATCACTTCCGCTGGCCAGGGTACACAGGCCCGAGGCCAGAGCCGACGCCGCGCCACCGCTGGATCCACCGGAGGTCCTTTCCGGGTTCCAAGGATTTCGGCCGGGGCCGCCGACTTTAGTCTCAGTGGTGCCCGACAATCCAAACTCAGGAGTGTTGGTCTTGCCAAGTATGATTGCTCCAGCCTGCCGGATCCGCTCAACCACCACCGAGTCGACTTCCGGCGTGCGGTCTTTGAAAACCGCCGAGCCGGAAGTAGTGGGGATGCCCTTGGTCATCTCCAGGTCTTTGATGGACACCGGTATACCGTGGAGTGGGCCTAGGGAATCGCCCCGCTGGACCGCGTCCTGGGCGGAACGGGCCTGATCCATCGCTTGATCGGGACAAAGCGCCAAGTAGGAGTTCAATCGGGGATTGAGGGTTTGGATTCTCTGGTAAAAGAACTCCACCAACTCCGGGATAGACACTTCTTTCGACCCGATGAGCCGGCGCATCTCAATGGCTGAAGTGAAAGCGAGGTCTGCGTCCATATTCGTTTCTCCTCTTGCGGAAGCTGCCGGTCAGTAACCGGGTAATCTCACGCCGCGCCGGACAGTTTCAGGGTGAGATAAGTGTTGAGTGGAACTATGAGATATCGGGGGTACTCGGGGTAGCTCTGCCGCTAAGTTCTATAAGCAGTCGCCGACGATTGACGTTGAATCGCTCCCAATCTACAATCGCGCATATTATAGCAGCCGTGCCGAAGCATCCAGTCCGGCTCACTTGGCTTGCGCCGGTGGAGCAACCGTCCGGAACTCGGAACAGGAGAAAGAAAACTTGCCACTGGTGGGGATGATTGCGAATCCGGCGGCCAGTAAAGACATCCGCCGGTTGGTGGCCCAGGGACGGGTGGTGCCCGACTGGGAAAAAGTAAACATTCTAAAAAGGGCCTTGAGGGGATTGCAGGCCGTGGGAATCGACCGGGTCGTGGCGA
>CAXEOX010000092.1:0-12572 GCA_963997925.1 uncultured bacterium | reverse complement strand
CCCTTACACTCCAGACTGACGAATCGGTTCGACGTCTGCCGGCCAGGGCACAGTCGTTGGTTCTGTGACGGGAACCGGAGTGGATCCGGCTCACCTTGGTACACAGACTAGCGGCATCTCACACCTAGCGCCATCGGGTTTACCCTATGAACATCAAGTGGCCACCCTTATTTACGTATGCGCCGGTTCCCCAGAGCCGATTCTGCTTGGAGGGATAAACCATAGATAAGGGTAGTGGAATTGGGGGTATAATATCCCAACCGCCGGGGCGATTCGCCTTACAGTGAGGGCCTGATTCCGGCAGGCCCATCGTGATTGTTGAGGGTGCGTTTCATTCCCGCGATCGACGTAGCCTGGATGTTGGCTTACAGAAAGCTACGGTTGGCGGCCAGAAACGCGGTTGTAACACCACTTCAACGAGTAGAGGATGTGACAGATTGAATTCGGCGTTACTCTCGGAAATCCAGCTACAGCTACCCCCGTCACCATCCGGCGTCAACGTGTTGGAATGGTTTTCCCACAAAACCCAGGCTCAGTTGCCAGGCAACTCCGCCCCGGTGCGCTTGGTCGTGACATCTTCAGACTCCAGCGGATATCTCTGTGAGGTCACAACCTTCGATGACGGAACCGTTGATAGCCGGGTTCATCGAAACTCCCTGCTGGAGTTCCGCCCACGCAAAGTAGAGAACACCGAAACCTTCAACGCCGTCCTGCTGGTGCCCACCGGGATCGGCGCAGAGATTGGCGGACACGCAGGTGACGCCACGCCTGTCGCCCAACTGTTGGCCTCTGTCTGCGACCTGTTGATTACTCACCCAAACGTGGTCAACGCTTCGGACATCAATGAGATTCCCGGGAACGGATTGTACGTCGAAGGCAGCGTCATCTGCCGGTTGATGATGGGCACCGCTGGATTGCAACCGGTGCGCTCAAACCGAGTCCTCGTCCTCATGAATTCCCACACCGATCCGCTATTTAACACCCTGACCATCAACTCGGTTAACGCCGCAAGGGCATCCTACGGGCTGATGTGCCCCCGGATCATCGAACTGGACCCGCCCCTGGTCATGATATCGGAGTACACACCATCGTCCCGAGCGGCAGGACGAGTCGAAGATCTAGGGCGCGTGCTGGAGTTATTGGACACACACCGCGGCGAATACGACGCTGTAGCCATATCTTCAGTCATAACCGTGCCCACCAACTTCCACGGCGACTACTTCAACAGCGAAGGGAGTATGGTCAATCCTTGGGGCGGCGTAGAATCCATGCTCACCCACACCATCTCCAGCATCTACGACGTTCCATCGGCTCACTCGCCCATGCTGGAGTCCCAGGAAGTATTGGACGCCGACACCGGCATCGTTGACCCTCGCATGGCCGCTGAAGCCGTGTCCACAACCTTCCTTCAGTCCATCCTCAAGGGTCTGCAGAAGAGTCCCAGGATAATCACCGATCAAGATGCCCTCCACCACCCCGGAGTCCTCAACTCCAGTCACGTGTCCTGCCTGGTGATTCCTGACGGATGTTTGGGTTTACCCACCCTCGCGGCGCTGGAACAGGGCATCCCGGTCATCGCGGTTCGGGAGAATCGCAACTTGATGAGGAACGACCTGACCCAACTCCCCTGGCGACCGGGGCAATTGCACGTGGTGGAGAACTATTGGGAAGCCGTCGGCATCATGGCGGCGATGAAAGCAGGAATCGCCCCCAACTCCGTCCGGCGCCCCATCAAACTGGTTCCCGTCGAAAAATCTGGAAGCAAACTGGCGGCAGACCTATCATCCTCCACAAATGGTGTTTCCGGACTAGGAATAGCTAGCCATCAAACCAGAACCTAACCAGATCAAGGCCGCCACTTTCGCCACACCGCATCGAAGCCGATACATAGCCACTTCCGAACGCCACATGACTTCGAACCAACGAGCCCCCCTTTGCGAAAGGGGAGTTGGGGGAATTTCCGTATGTTAGAATACCCACCAACTAACCCCCGGCCCTCGAGCAAAGACTCTCCCTAAGCCCCGCAGCGTATATGGTTGCTTAATGAGTACCAAACAAGCTAGCACCAGCTCAACTCACGCCTCACTGCTGGACAACGTCGGAACCTTTCCCGACGGCCTAAACCGCATCTCCACTCCAGCCTTCGTTTACGATGAGGCGGTCCTGAATCATCTCCTCACCTACGCGGACCAACTGCGACAAGAGGATCGCTGCCGGGTATTGTTTGCCATAAAGTCTTTCTCTTTCGCCGATGCTTTGAAGTTAATGTCACCCCGATTGGACGGCTTCTCCGTCAGTTCCCTGTTCGAAGCCAAACTGGCCCAAGAAGCCAACACCAATGGCGGGTCAATCCACATCACCACACCCGGCCTGCGAAGCGGAGAATTGGACGAGATTGCCTCTCTTTGCGACTACGTGTCCTTCAACTCTTTGAGCCAATGGGATATGCACCGTGACCGCATCAAGGACGATGCAAATTGCGGACTGAGGATTAACCCCCAGTTATCGTTTCTGGACGACGAACGTTACGACCCTTGCCGGCCTGCCTCGAAGCTGGGCGTGCCTCTGGAAAACCTCGTGTCCACCTTCCAACATGATCCCGCACGCCTAGCCGGTGTCCGCGGCATATTGTTCCATTCCAACTGTGACTCTCCCGACTTCAGCGAGTTGCTCGCCACGGTGCAACACCTCTACTCCAGCGCCGGCACCTTCGTGGAAACGCTTGAGTGGATCAATCTGGGTGGCGGTTATCTGTTCGAGGATGGTCAGAACATGGATGGACTGCACCAAGCCGTGGAGTTCATCAAATCCCGCTTGGACGTGGACGTTTTTTTCGAGCCCGGTGCCGCATTGATTCGCTCCGCCGGATACATCGTTTCCACGGTTCTAGACGTATTCCCTAGCGATGGATCCATCGTCGCGGTGTTGGACACGAGCGTAAATCACATGCCGGAGGTGTTTGAATACGACTACGAACCGGATGTTGTCGGCCACGACAACAACGCTCCCCACGAGTACGTCTTGGCCGGATGCACGTGCCTTGCCGGAGATATTTTCGGCGAGTACCGGTTTCCGGATCCGCTGAAGGTGGGAGATCAAGTTGTTTTCAACAACGCCGGGTCGTATACGCTGACAAAGGCCCACGTGTTCAACGGCATCGGCTTGCCCTCCGTGTATGCCCTAACCGGCCAGGGAGAGTTCGTCCTGAAAAGCCGCTTCACTTTCGATCAGTACGCAGCCCGATGGGGCACGGGGCCCCAGGCCGCTTCCTAAGATTTCACTGGGCCATCGATCAGCGTCCCGCTGATCGACAAATCTGGACCACGGTCAGTATCAGGACATCCAGGATTGCCACGCCATTGCAAAACACCACCAATAAAATACTTCAACTCTGGGATTCGGTGTCCAACCGGAGATGCACTCTGCGCATGGACCCCGCTGACGCCTCTTTGCCACTGGGCGCATTGCTGGAGAGATACCTGGAGCAGGCCCCCATCGACCGGTTTCTCCAAGAATCCCGCATCACCCAACCCTCCGCCGACGCGCTGTACGCCCTGCAAGACCTGGTCTACGTGAGCACCGACGCCGGTGAGTTGAAGAGCATGTTCACCGGCATGTCTTTCAGGGAGGGGGAGCAAGTCATTACTCTAGACCAAATCCCCACCAACCATACCGTCCAGGTCGACGGCCAAGAAACCTTGATCGTGGACATCACAATAGACCGCATCAACCTTCAATACGATCGTAATTGGACCGGCTTCCACCGCCGCAAGTGGCTCCGCAACGAACCTAGGTACTCAGCCTTCATGCAAGATTCGTTGGTCAAACGGTTTGGTCCTCACGAGACCGAAGCTATCCTCCAACTGAAAACCACCGGCCAGAAGCTGCAATTGTTGAAGTCACTGGCTAAGACCATATGGGAGGGCCAGTTCGAGAACTATTCCCGTTTCATAGGGAAAAAGCTAGTATATAAATCGGGCGATGAAACGATAGACAACATACTGGAAGGGGCCGGAGCCATCTGCTCGGAGAAGGTGCAAGCCTTAAAGTTCCTCACCGACCACTACGGGCTTGAGTCTGAGTACATCATCGCGGGAGAGAACGCCACCGGCCCCGTACCCGTAGACAAGTTGCGAGAACTACTAACAACCTTCGATTTTCGTTATTCCAAGCGATATATGCGATTCTGGCAGCACACTGCATTGTTGTATGATATCGATGGAACATCGGTTTTGGTGGACGCGACCAACGGCAACATACCTTTCCTGTTCCTACAGGGGGATGAGGCCGAGGGCGTCCTCGGTTATCAAGATAAAGTCCCGGTGACTGTGAAGATGGTTGAGGCGAATGAGGATTTCTACTACCACCGCGTGCCCCAGGACATCCCCCAAGACCTTTTCTTCGCGCTGGAAGGCTGGATGGCTTTCTCCGACCTGATGCAGGTGTTCGACAACGAGTTGGGATTGTATCTATCTAGGGATTTCTACGTGATGCCGTTGGACTTTACAACCGAAAAAGAGTTCAACCGGGACCGCCAGGAGTATCTGAACGTATCCCAGCGGGCCGGGCTGAAATGTTCTATTACCCACGACTGGAGCCTGGATTCGCCCTTGGGTGAGGAATTCAGCAAAGCTGAACCGGTTGTCGCCGAACGCGTGTTGAAGGCTGGCCAACACCTCTTGCATCGACTAGACGAATGTGACGGCCCAGGCCATCAAGCGGGCCTGGTCATCATGAAGTTGGGAAACCAAACTCCTGCCCCTCTGAAAAGTTAAGCCGAAGGCGAATGCCTCTGCATGTTTTACTCGATAAAAAGGCTGATGCACCGGATCCGGCGGAGAAGAACCCTCGGCCTCCTCACCATGATGGCGGTATTGATTTCCAGCATCATCGGGAACGCCCTGACGTTTTTCTACTTTGAAAGCCCGGTTCAACCGGAACTGACCGTTGGGGACAGCTTTTGGTATAGCATCATCTCAATCACGACTATCGGATACGGCGATTATTCAGCGTCGACGCTCGGCTCCCGCATCGGAACCGTGATTTTTATCGTCCTGGTCGGTTTGGTGGCCTTTACCACCACCGCCGGGATGCTGGTTGACTGGATATTCGACCTGCGCATGAGGGAGCAAACCGGAATGGCTACCGTGCAATCCAAAGATCACTTGCTCATAATCAACTTTCCCGACGAAACCAGGGTCCGCCACATCGTGGAGGAATTCGTCTCCGACGAGAACCACAAGAAAGTAGACATAGTAGTGGTCACAGACACTATCCAAACCATGCCTTTCAATCATCCCAACGTTTCCTTCGTCCGTGGATCGCCGCTGGAAGAAGAAACTTACCAGCGAGCCCAGTTGAACCGCGCATCCAAAGCCATCATCTTGAGTACGAACTACAACGACCCCAACAGCGACAGCGTCGTGGCGTCGGTGGCCTCGGTGATACACAATCTGAGCCCACACGTAAGGGTTGTCGCCGAGTGCATGAGCATCAATCACAAACTCCTATTCGCCAACCTGGAAGACATCAACCTGGTCTACACGGTGCACATGGCCAACAATCTCTTGATCCAAGAGACTCAAGACCCGGGAGTTACCATCCTGACCCACGCCATGACCAGCAACATAATCGAAGGCACTCTGGCCAGCACCCAAGTTGATCCTCCTGTCCATGAGCCACTCACCTACGAACAGGTCGCCGTGAAGCTGTTGAACAAAGATATAAACCTGGTCGGAGTGATTCGAGAGAAAAAAGCTCACTTCAAGTTCGGAGACCTGTTCCTGTCGCCTGGCGACCTCTTGGTTTACATCAGTTCAACCCGGTATACCTGGCCGGGACTGCAGGAGGCGTTAGCCTAGGTGAATTCATTACTGGCACTTGGCGATTCTAACCGGGAACCGCCTACGGCTCCCCAGCAAAAACGCGCCTCGCGCCAGCAGAAACCACAGCAACCCCACGAAGTTCGCGCCATATTGAAAGCGATCCAGCGACATGACCTGACCAACTCCTCCGACATAGATCTCTCCGACACGATGACCCGCCTGAAAACCAACTGGTCCAGCCTTGCCACAGACGAGGCTCTACCGGAAGTCTTCGCCACCCTCAGCGAAGTCATCGGCCGCCGCCTGGGGATATGGCAAATCTTCGATCCTGAATTCGATCACGCAACTCTTCCAGCCCCCCTACAGGGCTGTTGGAGAGCGGGTGAGACAACCCCGCTGAACGAGGATCAGCAGACCATAGCCGACACTTTGCTCTCGGTGATTCAAGAATCCAAGGTTAGACGGCCATGGGATATTTCCCTGCCCGCCGAGTTTTACCAAGCCGTCCGGCGTGAGGACACGAATGGGATTCTAGCCTTTCAGGTAACCACCGAACAATTACTAGCCGGTCTTCACCTCTACCGGGGAAACATTGTTCAGATGAACGCCGGGGAGGGCAAAACCGTCGCCGGGATATTTCCGGCAGTATTGCATGCCTTGGCCGGGACTTCGGTTCACGTAATCACCGCCAATGACTACCTAGCCGCCAGGGACGCCGACCTACTCGCCCCGGTGTATCAATTCCTGGGCTTCACCGTTGGGGCCGTCCTTGGCTACATGGAAGACGATGAGCGTCGCTACAACTACCAACAGGCAATTGTGTACAGCACGATGCGAGAACTAGGATTCGATCACCTCCGAGACAACCTGAAGACTACGACAGCGTCCCGGGTTCAGCGCAATCTAGAAGCAGCAATCGTCGACGAAGCCGACCACGGGCTCATCGACGAAGCATCGACGCCCATGATTATCTCCGGCGTACCACTGGGCACCCGCAGTTCCATGACCAAAGTAAAAAAGGCAATCACCCAGTTAATCGACTTACAAAAACATGTTACCCAAGGCCTGGCGGATCAACTAAACCAACCGGGCACGAGCCTAACTCACGCATTTCAAATGCTTTGCAAGCTACTCCTGGCCGAACCGGATAACCCTGCGTTGGAACAGCATTGGCGTGACAATCCTCGCCGATTCAGGGAGATAAAAGCCGCTGTTGAGCAAGACCACGCCGGCCTTACCTCGGATCTATACTACGTAATCGACACCGATAAACGGTTCGTTACACTGGCGGATAAGGGCCGGGATTACCTGACCCGAATATTGGGTCCCTTCTACGATGGCCGCTCGTTGGAAGACTCTCTGGAGGCCATCTGGAGCAACGACGAACTGCCCTTGGCCGAGCGCCGCAAGAAGGCGGCGAATATCTCCACGCGCCTAGCCCGGCAATACAACTTGGGGAATCAGGTTTATCAGATGCTCCGCGCCTACTTGCTACTGCAGCGGGACATAGACTATCTCGTCGCAGAAGATCAACTCCTGCTCATTGATAAAGCAACCGGCCGCCCCAAACCCGACTCCATCTACCAGCACGGCCTGCAACCAGCCTTAGAAGCCAAGGAAGGTCTACCACCAAATCCGGAGAGCGAAACCCTGGGGCATATCTCCGTTGAAGGATTCGTGAAGCAGTATCGCTCCATCTGTGGGATGACCGGCACCGCGATCGGGTCCGAGGACGAGTTCCAGCAGAAATACGGCCTACCGGTAACCGTGCTACCCCCGACTCATCCCCTACAGCGAGTGGATCTAGGCTACCGGGTTTATCTGAATAACGTCGATAAGGATGCAGCGATCGTCGAACAGGTTTCCTCTTCCCATAACTTGGGACAGCCGGTATTAGTAGGGACCCTCACGGTTGAACAGTCGCAAGAGATTAGCCATATGCTGACTGACAAGGGCATTCCGCACAACTTGCTCAATGCGGTTAATTCGGACACTGAAGCGCAAATAATCAAAAATGCCGGCTCCTTCGGCACAGTCACCGTCGCAACCAACATGGCTGGCAGGGGGACTGACATCCTGCTTGAGCCTAACCTAGACGACAAGATTAACGAGCGCCACCTCCAGCTGACCGAGGATTCACTCGAAAACGACGGCTCCGGGAACCAAGCGCTGGAACACTCCCTTGGATTGCGGGTCATAGGCACCGAACTCAACGATACTCCCCGCATAGACCTACAGCTTAGCGGACGTAGCGGTCGCCAGGGCAGCTTAGGAGTCTCACAAACACTCCTGTCCCTAGAGGACCGGTTACTTAGTCTTCACGTGGACGGCATTCTCAAGATGTCCAAGTGCCGCGATACCGATACTTCGGGCCGGACTTATTATTCAGGCGAAGAGATTGACCGCCACATCCATCAAGTGCAGGGAAACGTCGAAAGTGATGCTGAGGTTCAGCGGGCGCTGGCGCAGGATTACGCCTCGGTGTTGGACCATCAAACCGATATGTTCTATCGAAAACGCCGCGAGATAGTCGATGCCGGTGGGCTGAGTAGCGGCCCAGCTATATGGGACCAAATAGCGCAAGAACGTGCATTCAGTCTCGTGTCCGCCCATTTTCAGCAGGTTACTCTGGAGGATTACCAGACCCAATTCGACCAACTCGTCGAAGAAGTGGAGTTGGATTACGGAGTCGATTGTTCCCCACTTAGGGGATGCGACATGAACCTTCTTCCCAGAGAATTGGGGAACCTGCTCACCGCCAAAATGACGGCCATAGATTATAGATTGGGCGAAAAGGAATATGCCACCGCCGCCCGGACACTCTACCTGAAGACCTGCGACGACCTTTGGAAAACCCACATCGTGGCGTTGCAGGATTCAATCTCTAATCAACTGCTCGCAACATCCGAACATAGATCGGCTGTAGCTCTATACATCCGTAGCAGCTTTCAGACGTGGGACGGCTTCTGGGACAGAGTAAATGCCGAGTTCCTGCCCCGGTTGTTGAAATACAGCCAGGGCACTGGCAACCCATTACCTTTGATTCAAGTGAACGAGGAAGTCCAAACACTCATCGCGGACCGCTCCATGGCCACGGCAGCAGGTTCGACAGGGAGGAATTAGATGGCTGGGAAACGTTTCAGTAAGGGATCAGCTGTATTATTGGGGGGCATCGTAGCCGCCTCCCCTCTGATCGCTGCTTGCGGCTCCGGATCTTCCTACGAAAACTGGGCGGCCACCGACGGCGCCGCTGGCCTGATAAACCTGGACGACGTTCAGGCCGCCTTCAAGGACTCCAAGAGCGCCACCGACTTTGAGGACCGGGTCAACCAGATCTACGAAGGAGACGGCCTAGTCTTGATCCGGGCGAGCCAGAATGGTGAGAACCTAACGCTGGAAGGCTGGGAAGACTTGGATGGCGATAGTGAGATTGACGACGCTTCGGACGATCAACTGTTCTCCATCGTCCAAGACACCAACAAAGAATACAACATGCGAGGTTACCACGGTAACGGTTACTACCGAAGCCACTATGGCGCGGGAGACTTCTTATTCACCTACATGGTAATCTCGTCCCTCTCTCCCCGGGGTTATTACTACTCAACCCCTATCTCCCGCGGCTCCTCCATCAGGAATCAAAGATCAAGGTACCGCCAATCGTCGGCTTACAATCGGCAAGCCCAAAGAAATAGCAACTTCAACCGTAAGCAGTCCTCCTTTTCCGGGTCTCGCTATCAGCAGAGCCGTAGCAACGTCAGCAGCAACCGTCAGACCTATCAGCAAACTCAGAAGTCCAGTGGATCCTTCAAGAACAGTAACGCAGTTTCCCGGCCAAGAGCCGGGTCATCCTTCAGGTCTTCAAGCCGGTCCGGAGCGAGAGGCGCCGGCGGCGGGATGCGCGTCAGAACATCGCACCGTAACTGATGGATAAAGGCAGCGCCGATCCCGAGGGCAACGACCTGCCACCATCGGATGGCGCACTGCAACTCCAGGTGTCCCTGAGCGGAATGGATGCTGCGGACTCGTTCCGCCTTGACCTGCCGCACCCGGGAGACATTTCCTTGTCGGCATTTTTGGACCAACTCTTCCCAGAAGACGAGGCCAGCCAACAACAGATATCCTCCATGCTGGATGTCCGCGCCAATCCCGACCTGCCAGAGATTTATGACGCCATCTTGCTTGTTTTTAATGAGTGGAGGGACGGTCGTTGTGAATTAGAGTTCTCTGGGGATGGGGAGCAGCCTCTGGATCTAAGGGAGA
This sequence comes from uncultured bacterium, assembly GCA_963997925.1. Classification (GTDB taxonomy): domain Bacteria; phylum Chloroflexota; class Dehalococcoidia; order Lucifugimonadales; family UBA3495; genus UBA11650. Next base: position 2,487 of record CAXEOX010000092.1, on the reverse strand, counting down.
CAGTTGCTAGGCAGGTTCTCCAGGGTGGCGAGGTTTTGGACGGGGAAAATCCCCCCAACCCCCCTTTCGTAAAGGGGGGCATCGCTTGGGCTTTGCACTTACGTATAAACCGAACTTACAGCACCCTAGACTACGCTGTGCAGCAGGGGTTCTGGGACTCTAAGCCTGAGTTGATTGAGTGGCTACAGTCGCACACCCTTCTTTACTTCATGGATAAGCACCAGTTCAGCCTCGAGTCTGCGCCTGACGTCGCAGCTGAGGAAGCATTAATGTCCGCAGCCGACTTCCTTCGAGGTAGCATCTTGATCCTTGCCTCTCAGGAAGCTCTCACGTTCACGATATCAGCAGAGGGACGACGAACCATCGGCAGGCTGTTAGCCGAAACCGAGTCTTACATCGACCTGTACGACCATTTCAAAGACACGGTTTTTGGTGAGGGCGTGGAAACGGTGGAATTCGACACGGGTCAAGGCGCAGATCTGCGAGTGCCCGTCTTTATCGCCGAAGGTCTGGATCCCATCAGGACTGTGTTCCTGCTCCGCATGTATGACGGGACCCTCGATGCCTTTGCTTCCACATGGCAAGAGAGTATCAATGACGAAAGCTTTTTCGACAGCATTCTTGAGCCTGTAGTGAACCGGCAAGGCGTCGACGAGGCGTTGATCGACCAAATCATCGGCGCCGGTTACGTCTACTTGGAGGAAAGGCACCAAGCAGCACGGGAATCGGCCGAGAGGGAAGAAATAATCCAGCGGGTACAGGCGGACTCTTAAGGACCGATCCTTGAGGTGGTCCGACAGGCTCACGCTTGACGGGGCGGTAGTCTGCCCCGCTTGAACTAAGCCTGTCGCAAGCTACTACGCACCGGCGCAACTAATCTATCCTCAGGAAAGTCGTAGGGCGTCAGATCGCCAGGAACAAGATTAACGCCGAGCTAATAACGACCCCGCTTTCAATGAGGGCAACACCCGTGTTACGTCCACTCGCAAGCGCCTGGGAGACCCGGATCGAGGGTAGTAGCAGCATATCAATAAGCAACCGCATCACATACAGCAGGACGAAACCCAATACGCCGAATATGACGAACGCGGCGATGCTCTCGCCCCACCCGGCAAAGTCACCGAACACGGCTTTTAAAGTCACCAGGCCGATGGCCACCAGGTTTCCGCCAAAGGCGACTCCAACAGCGGTGTTGTTGCCTTCGATCTCCGAGTGGATGTCGTAGGGCGTGGTGAATTGATAGAACAGGGCGAATATCACCAGCAAGGCCAATCCAAGCCCGAAGAAAGCCAAAGCAATCAGAGCGCCGTCTAACTCAGAGTTGGCTCCTCCTCCGGATACTGCGCCAGCAATCATCAGTCCGGTGGCCACGTACATACCGAACTCAGCGGCTCCGGCGCCAACATTCTGGCCTTTGACGACCTCTTCCTCAAGCTTGAACTTGAACAGAATCACCCGGTCCATCAACACACGTACTAAGTTCAACGCCACGATACCGGCCAAGGCGTACAGGAAAACCCGCAGCACTTCTTGTCCGTAGGCTCGGTCGAAGCCGAACCCTTCAGGTCCGACCAGCGCCGGCCCTTGATATAAGGCACCCAAGAAAACCAGAATCACTCCGGCAAGGTAGCCGGTCAGCCGCAAAGACACCGCCAGATTCTGTTTCTCGCCGACTTCCTCGTCGATGCGGTAAGACGTTACAAAGTCTCGAGCCAGTTTGGCCAGTAGCAGTACTACCAGCCCCAACCCCACGAACACCAACCCACGAGGGAATGCCTGTAGCGTGTCGATAATGCTGTCTATCATCAGTTCCTCCCCTTCCCTGCGTCCCCGCGGTCTCCCTTGTACAAAACGATTCTATCCGAAGATATCACTTCGCTAAAGGTAGCCTCAAAGGGCTTCCCTTCCCACTTTGTAATTGACAATACATGCTCGCCATCTTCTTGAACCAAGTCCCAGTTATAGAATCCCTCGCCCTGGCCCCGGTTGTCCTGGTAGAACAGCACCTCGGCGCTGTTCCGGTAATAGTACTTCTCCCCGTCGACCTCGATGTAATTGTCGATGGAGTGTTCCTCGTCCAGTTGAATCAGCTCTTCCTCAGTCGTACCGATACTGCCCAACCCCTTAGGGTCAGGATCGTCGGTGGCGGTTATAGCAAGTTCGTAACCGTCGCTCCAATCGAGCCAAACCTGGTTCTCACCTTCCACGCATAGCGCCTCGTACCAGGTCTCATTGTTAGTGGCGTACCGGTCTATCTTCTCGATAAAAAAGTATAGATCGTCGTACTCCAAGCGCAGTCCGGCTATCGAGACGACGTCCCCGACCTTCGCCGCCCTGATGCTGTCGTCATGGGCGGAACTACCGCTGTCTTTACCGCCCTTTTTCTTCCCTTTCCCGAATATTGACCTTAACAATCGAAACCACCTCTATGAATCGGCCTCTACGTATCCAACGTGGACGGATAGTAGATGTCCTCGGGCCGCATCG
>CAXEOX010000091.1:0-12625 GCA_963997925.1 uncultured bacterium | reverse complement strand
AGTCGTAGGTTGCTTAATATCAACAGCAGCCCTCGAGCCCAACAGGTTGTGAAAGAAGCGAAAAGTCTTGCTTTCACCTAACCACCATTCGTCTGTTGGATGAGGTTCGGCACCATACACAACAATGAATTCAATTCTATTCTTATAAATGTCATAAATCTCTTTGAGACGCACGGTCCCTTCACTAAAAACGGGGCAGGTATGTGCGCCAAAGATTAGTGCTACTGGTCACTGCCCCTTAAAATCCGATAATCCAAATTCCGACGCTGTGTCACCCTTTTTGGGGAACGAGTGTCATTGTCCAATTGCCAGGCCTTTTCGGCAGCAAGATAATGTGCGGCCTTAGATAGAAGCCGAGTTCCCAATTCGATGTTGTCAGCCCGTTCAAAGAAGATAAAGGATGTTGAAATCACTGCTATAGAAATGGCCATACCCCTCATAAAACCACCTGGACGTTTCTGTGCAGACGGTATTTGCTTTTCCTGATAAATCAGATAGAAAATTGCTATAAAGGCGGCTCCCCTCGAAACCAGGAAAGGCATACCTAAAACAGATGGAAGCAATAGCAGGATTCCTAATCCAATCTTTACATACCCAAAAACCCTCCTTTGTCCGTTATTTTCATAGATCACTAATCCGAAATTCCGCAGTAATTTGCTATTCTGGCCCGTATAGGCAAGATTCAATATTCCTGCAAACAATAGGTATACGATGAAAATCCCTTGAACGACCGCCAAGAAATGTGAACTCCATAACCGGCAATCGCGAAAGTAACCGTAGTGATATCCATCATAAAAGCAGACTATACCTGCCAACGCCGATCACGAACGGAATTGCCAGAATACCTAGAATAATCTCACGACGGTTCCGGCGCCTAAGGTCGCACATGAACTTCTCAATTTGGACTGTCGTGTCCATAGTTTCTCCATGTCATAGCTTGATTACCTCAGATTTGTCTGATGTACCTCTTTGGATACGCGGAATACTGTCGGCACGGGCATCCCTCGCATGAGGTCCTCATTCGCCATGATAGGTCGGCGAGGCCCCGATGTAATCGGGAAGATGGGCGATTGCGCCGCCACACTTTAGGATGATGTCGGAATAGCCAATTCGCCGAGGGAGACCTGTTACTTTGTTAGGGCTTTCTGATAGCCGTTTCCTGCACTGACTCAAACCAGGATGGCGAATTACAAGATGATAAAACTGGAAATCAGTTGGAGGTTGGACTGGGTACGGTTGCCGCCGTCACGCGGAGTAGTGTACTGGCCGGCAAATCTTAACTGCCGGTGTGTAGATTCAGGCGCGATCCCCTGAAATATGAATAAGCCCCGTTTGTCCCCCCAACACTCCGTCTGCTACAATCGGCGGCAGTTAAGCTGGGACTTTCCCGGTAGGTTGATAGCTGAGGAGCCGTTTAATGGCGTGGCGTTTTGAGTTGCTTAATAAGCCCTACGGTGGAATCACCGAGGGTCCGGTGTGGGACGGCGAGGCCGTTTACTTCACCCACATCTCCAACCATCGAATCATGCGGTACGATCCCGCTTCCGGCGAGATTACCCAGGCTCGGGATGGGACCAACCACACCAACGGACTGTGCCACGACGCTCAGGGGCGTCTCTACGGTTGCTGCTCCGGTGGCCGTGCCATCGTCCGTTTCAATCCAGACGGCACGACCACTACCATCGCCGACAGTGTTGACGGTCAGAAGCTCAATACCCCCAACGACCTGGCGCTGGACCTGAAGGGTCGCATCTGGTTCACCAACCCCTGGAACGCCGTCAACATCGACCCCAGCGAGATCGAGGAACTGGATAACCGTTCGGTACTTCGCGCCGACCCACAAGCCGACGGCTCCTACACCACTACGAGAGTGACCTTCGATACCACCATGCCCAACGGCGTCTTGGTGTCCCAGGACCAGAAGACCCTGTACGTCGCGGAAAGCAACAGCGCCCGGTTGGACCTGGATAGGGAACTGCGAGCCTATCCCATCAACGACGACGGAAGCCTGGATCCCTACACGGTGCTTCATGCTTTCGGCAAGGACAAGAACGCAGTGCATCGGGGCATCGACGGCATGTGTTTCGACGCCGACGGCAACATAGTAGCTACTGCCGGCTGGCCGGACGGCGGTCCGGGGCCGCTGGTCTATGTCTTTTCGCCGTCGGGCCGGGTGCTGGAAACCCATCCCGTCCCGGCCTCCAACCCCACCAACTGCTGTTTCGGTGGTCCAGACCGGTCCACCCTATACGTGACTTCCACCGACGGACACTTTTTCAAGGCGGAAACTGATCGAGTAGGCTGGGCCATCTATCCGTAGAGCGCCCCGCCCATTGGTCCGGCACCGGATCAGCGAGGAAACGACATGAGTTTGGGCAAATTCGGCATCAACAGGCAGCAGATTAAGCAAGGCGGCGGCCGCGGCACCGGCAATGATCATGTGGATGAGTTGTACGGCTGCGTCGAGCTTTTCATCTACCAGACGCCAAATGTCCGGCGTAAGGGCTTTGAAGGACTGAAGGCGTACCTGGAAGCTCAAGGTTGCCAGATTGTGTTCACTACTGATGCTCCCCCGGAACTGAGCAAGTACGAAACCATGCGAGTTACGCACGGGAAAACTGAAGTGATACCGGACTTGGTGGTAAAGCGGGCTCATTCTTGGGCACACTCTCGAAACTATCTCCATAGCTTCTTCAAACCGATGTACCGATAATCTCCGGGTTTATGTATCACCTTTAGCCTTGTTCCAGCAGGTGGTTCGAAAAGCCTGTCTTGAGCACCGCCGAAGGACTCACCACGAACGGAGCGGGCATGCATCCCCGTTCGTCCTGAGCTTGTCGAAGGACCCAGCCTCGGCGGCAATCAGCTTCGAAATGACCGCTACTTCGCGGTCAGTCCACAGGGCTCCATGGCTCAACATCAAGACATTCAGACTTTCGTAATCGCAGTTGACCAGGGCACCACCGGGTCGGCCGCTTTTATTTTTGACCATGACGGACGGGTTGTAGCGTCGGCCGACCGGGAAATCACCCAGTACTACCCCGAACCCGGCTGGGTGAGCCACGACCCGGAGGAAATCTTCCAATCAGCCCTGGCCGTCAGCCGTGAGGCCATGTCCCTAGCCGGTATCCAGCCTAGCCAGATCGCGGCGATGGGAATCACAAACCAGCGGGAAACAACGGTGGTGTGGGACCGGGCTACCGGTCAGCCGGTGGGGCAGGCCGTTGTATGGCAGTGCCGCCGCACTGCTCCACTGTGTCAGCAAATGAGCCTGGATGGGTTGGATCCGCTGGTTAGCGAGAGGACCGGGCTGGTCATAGACCCCTACTTCTCCGGCACCAAAATCAGATGGATTTTGGACCATACTACAGAGGGTCAGAAGCGAGGGAGAGCCGGCGAGCTTTGCGCTGGGACGGTTGACTCATGGCTTCTTCATCGCTTCACCGGCGGAAGGGTCCACGCCACCGACGTCACAAACGCCTCCCGCACCATGCTGTTCAACATCCACACAGGAATTTGGGACGACGACCTGCTGGAATACCTGCGCATACCCAAAGTGATGCTGCCCCAAGTCCAGCCTTCCAGCAGCTACTTCGGAGAAACCGAACCTGCCGTCTTCGGTTTTCGTATCCCCATCACATGTATGGCTGGAGATCAACACGCCGCTTTGTTCGGACAGGCCTGCTTTCAACCGGGAATGGTTAAGAATACCTACGGCACCGGGTCGTTCCTGCTGATGCAAACTGGACAGCGCGCCGTCGCCTCAGCCTCGGGTCTCCTGACCACCATCGCCTGGCAGCAGGGTACTGGGCCGTTCCAATACGCTTTGGAGGGGAGCATCTTCAATACCGGCTCGGCGGTCCAGTGGTTGCGTGATGGGTTGGGAATCATCCGCGATGCTGCGGAGACCGAGGCGCTGGCTGAATCGGTTTTGGATACAGGCGGCGTGTTTTTCGTTCCCGCTTTTACAGGACTCGGCGCTCCTTACTGGGATGCTGAGGCACGGGGAATGATTACCGGCCTGACCAGGGGTACGAGCCGTGCCCACATTGTCCGGGCTACTTTGGAATCCATCGCCTACCAGGTTCGGGACGTCGTGGAATGTATGGAGGCTGATACCGGTCTTCGGACACCGGTCCTTCGCGCCGACGGTGGAGGCTCTGCCAACGCGTTCCTGATGCAGTTCCAAGCCGACCAGTTGGCAGTGCCTGTAGAGGTGCCCGAAGTTGCTGAGACCACCGCTCTGGGAGCGGCGTATCTGGCGGGGCTTGCCGTCGGCTTCTGGGACGACCAGGAAACGGTGTCGCGCCAGTGGCGAATGTCGCGCCGGTATGAGCCGAGGATGGAATCTCAGGTAAGGGACGACCTATACTCGGGGTGGAAACGGGCGGTGGAGCGTTCACGATGGTGAAGTTTCGGCCCGGTTTTTCCATCCGTGCAATCTCGGTGTAATATGTTACGGACTAACGATAGAAGACAATAAACGGAACACGGGAGGAGACGACATGGTCAAGATTAAGCATTTCGCTCTGACAACCAGGGAACCCGGCAAGACTGCCGAGTTCTACAAAGAAGTGTTCGGACTGGAAGAGGTCCGAAGGGACGCCAAGGGGCAGGTCTTCCTCAGTGACGGCGACTTCAACATCGCCATACTGAATTTCAAGACCGAAGACGACGCTGACCTGGGCGCCAACGGCCTGGAGTTCGGCGGCATCCACCACATCGGCTTCCTTGTGGAGGATATCGACTCCTTCGCCGAGAAGGTCAACAAGGCCGGTGGCAAGCAGTTGACTCCCACGATGATGCCTGGAACAGGCGGACTCTTCAACAACGGTAAGGGACGCAGCAACGCCGAGGTGAAGTTCAGTGGACCCGACGGCGTCATCATCGATATGTCTGAGTCGGGCTGGCAGATTGCGCCCTAGTGGCCGTACGGCTTCCAGACAAAGATGAGCAAAGACTGGCGATCGAACAAGCTATAGCGCTTTCGCCGTGGCCTGAGGTCAAGGGAGTGTTCGTCGGAGGTTGAGTGGACCGGGGAACGGGCTCTAGGTTCAGAGCCCAAGCGCATGCGCACAACATGACAAAGGATCCGAGTTTCGGATGGATATGCGTCCTGTCGGCCAAACGTATCTACACCGCTACCGGACGTCCGTCGCGGGTTCTCTGGCATGAGTACGCTCACATACTCACGCCGAACCACGGCCACGATGATACCTGGCGGGGAATGATGCGGGAACTGAAACAACCGCTTCCGGCGCGGTATCAGAAACGGTCTAGGCCGTCCCGCCCCCGGAGTTAACGTACCCGGAAACGGATGGTATACTAGCCGGAACTTCAACGGTTACACACTATTAGGGAGAAATAAAATGGGTTACACACCGAATCACCTAGGGCACGTTAACATCTACGTGCGCAACGCAGAGCTTTCCCAAAAATGGTACGAGGACATCCTGGGCCTGCATACCTATGACTTCGTTCCCGGTCGCGCCGCCTTCATGTCGGCGAACCGGGAAGAGTCCCACGAAGTCGCGCTTATGCAAGTCGGCGACGACGCTCCCGGCGTCCAGCCCGGCGGCGTAGGCCTCAACCACATGGCCTGGCGGGTAGACAGCCTGGACAACCTGGAAGAGTTCTACGCTCATATCAAAGAGAAGGGCGTTGAGTTTAAAGTGGCCGACCACGGTATCTCCCTGGGCATCTACTTCAAGGACCCCGATGGCAACGGCATTGAGGTTTACTACGAGACTCCCCGCAGCCAGTGGTATCGCCAAGACAACATCTTCATGAGCGAGGACAGTCCCAAGGGTCAGTTCCCCGGTCCCTGGGACGAGGTCCTGGCTGCTCAAGCAGTAAGATAGTCTAAATAGGTTGTAACGATGACAGCGCGCAATGCCATAATCGGCATTGCGCGCTTCTTTTTGTCCTCCTTGTTCGAACTAGGTCCGTAGGGGCGCACAGCCGTGCACCCCTACGCATTGTCCGGCAAATTACCACTCCGGCCTCTGATGGGTTATACTCTGCTGGACCGGTCCCGCCCCTGTTTGGGCGGCTGAAGGGAGCCTGATTGCTGGAGCGGCGTACCCGGTTGACGCCCTCCCCAGCCGAGGAAATAGACGAGGAGTGACAACATGAAATTCGGCATATTGTATGAAGCGCAGCGGCCCTTTGAAGGCAACGACGTAGACTGGAACAGCCTGTACCGGGAAACGCTGGACCAGTGCGAACTGGCGGACCAACTGGGGTATGACAACCTCTGGTTCGTCGAGCACCACTTCTTGACGGGATTCTCCGGCTCTCCATGTCCCGAAGTCCTATTCGGGGCGCTGAGTCAACGGACCAAGAACATCCGCATCGGGTTCGGAGTGTCCATCCTCCCCAGTCACCACCCCATCCACATCGCCGAGCGGGTCGCGATGGTTGACCAACTCACCAACGGACGGGTCGAATTCGGCACCGGACGTTCCAACGCTTACGAGCAGATCGGCCAAGGCATCGACCCCCGGGAGACCCGGGAACGCTGGGAAGAGTCCCTGAGGATGCTGCCTCAGATCTGGCAGTCCGACGAGTTCTCCTGGGAAGGCAAGCATTGGAACGTCCCCTCCCGGCGGATACTCCCCAAGATTTACCAGAAACCCCATCCTCGCATGTACCTGGCCTGCACCCAGACCGAGAGCTTCCGTCTGGCGGCGCACCATGGCATCGGCGTGTTATCGTCGGCTTCTTACGCTGTGGACATCCTGGCCGAGCACGTAAAAGTCTACCGAGACGCCATCACCGACGCCGACCCGGTTGGCGCCTTCGTCACCGATTTCTGGGGCAACAATGTCCACGCCTACTGCTCGAGGGACGACCAGGCAGCCAAGGAGCTGGCCGCCGAGTCCATGAAAACTTTCTTCGGGCCGGACAAGCCCTACATCGCAGGGCGCATCAATGCTTACGAAGAACTGTTGGAAGCCTGGGGTGGCGTTCCCGACGACCTGAACGCTGACTTCAGCCGCTGGCTCCGACAATCTGACGATGCCCATAAGGCGCAGGCAGCCGAAGCCGGTCTATCCCTGGACGCCGGTCCCGGCGCCGCTAGGGCAGCCGTCGCCCAGCTGGACGCCAACGTTCTCGCCGACCGCGGCGTAATCATCGCCGGGAACCCCGAAAGCTGCATCAAGACCATCAAGATGTACGAGGATATCGGCGTGGATCAGGTAATGATGATTATGCAGACGGAAACCATCTCCCATGACAAGGTGATGGAATCCCTGGAGCTGTTCGGTAAAGAGGTCATCCCCGCCTTCCGCAACGCAGAGGCCCCCGTAGCCGGGGACTAGACAGAAAAAGGGTGGTCACCGTGCCGCTAGGCCGTGACCACCCCAATAAATATTGATCGAACCAATATGCCAGAGAGAACCCCGCTGTGCCCAGGCGCATACGGGACGGGTGTTCCTAACGACTCGATCCTAAAGGCCGGCCTGGTTCCCGCTCCCTGACGCATCTATTATAGCGGGTGTTGGATAGGGTTTGCGCGGGTTCTGTGGCTATTTTAGAAGAGCGGGAATCGGGATTAGGCGTTGGTTGATGGCGTCTACTCCGAGACCAGCTGTTTCCAGCGTAGTAGCACCCATAAGTTGGGCTGTGCCTGGCGATCCGAACACAACTGGCGCGATAACTTCCCGGTTCTCCACGCGCATCGCTGCGTAACCCACGGAGTATTCAACTACTCGGTCGTCTGCCAACTCAAAAGGACGTGTTTCCCGCTCCTCAATTCCCAGACGTTGCAAAACATCTTCCGGAATGGACGTGTATGTGGCTCCAGTGTCCACCAGAGATTCAACTTCGATGAACTGGGTTCCCTGTGGTCGGCGACCTCAAGGGGAACGGTGAAAGTGCCCATTAGAGCCTCGTAGATTTCTGCTTAAACGCTGAGTTCGTTGGGAGAACTAGGGACTTGGAAAATGGTGGGCCCGGCTGGTGTCGAACCAGCAACCTACCGGTTATGAGCCGGCCGCTCTACCGCTGAGCTACGGGCCCGCATTCCAAGCTTATTCCCAGGGTTCGGGGGGTGTCAAGAAAGGCCCAAGCGCTCCCGGTATTCGTGATCCCAGGCGGCTAGGAGTCCCAGCTCAACCATCCGCTCTTGGGGGATGCGGGGGACGGGACTGCCGGTGGTCGGGATCGTCGTTGCGATGGCGTCTTGAACCAGGCCATCGTAGACGTCTTCCTTCACCCCAAGAAGCTCCTTGATAAGCTTCTCATTGTCCTGGCCGAAGGTGGGGGCCGGGCCCCGGATGCGTAGCGGCGTGTTGGAGAACTTGTAGGGGCGTCCCATGAAGATGCGTGAGCCCAGGCCCCGGTCTTTCGGGTACTCGACCCGCTCCAGGAATCCACGGCTCTCGTAATGAGGGTCGAAGTGGATGTCTTTGCCGGTAAGCACCGGCCCTGCGGGGATGCCCACCCCTTGAAGCAAGTGCATCATGTCGTACTTGTCGCGTTGGGACGTCCATGCCTGGATGATTCCATCCAAGTCGTCGTGATTTCGCTGGCGTAGTAGCAAGTCGGCGAAACGGGATTCTTGGGCTAGGCCTTCTCGGCCCATCAAGCCGCAAAGGGCTTGCCACTGCTCGTCGGTACCAACGGAGAGGGCGATCCACTCGTCGTCTCCCTGAGCCGGGTAGCAGCCTTGGGGCGCGCGGTAGGGATGGCGGTTGCCGATGCGCTCTCCCTCTCTTTTGTTGGAGATGGCGTCCATGAGGTAGTCGGACATGAACATGACCCCGGCCTGGTACATGGCGATGTCGGCCCACTGGCCCTTGCCGGTGCGGGACCGGTAGCGCAACGCCCCGCCGATGGCGAACAGGGCGGTCCAGGTGGACAGGAAGTCGACGAAGGACGCTCCCACCCGGTTGGGACCTTCCCCGTTATAGCCGGTGATCCAGCAGTGGCCGTGGGTGCCCTCCAGCGTCGTGGCTTGAGCTGGATTGTTGGAATAGGGACCACCGCCGTGGCCGAATCCGGTGTTGGATACCATTATGATGTCGGGCTTAATCTTGCGCAGGTTGGGATAGTCCAATTCCCAGGCTCGCATCACCCGGGGAGTGAAGTTCTCCATGACGACATCGCTGACCCGCACCATGTCGCGGAAAAGATCCCGGCCCCGAGGGTCGGTCATGTCCAGGGTCAACGATTGCTTTCCCCGGTGGAGCAGGTTGTAGGTGGAAGGGCGATTCCAGGGGTCGTCTCCGAGTTCGTGCTCCGGATAGCTGCCGGCCAGGCCCGAGTTGCGGGTGGTGTCCGGACGCCCCGGTCCCTCCAGCTTGATAACCTCGGCCCCGAAGTCCGACAGCAACCCTCCGGTGTAGGGCAGTGCGAACACGTAGGTTGAGTCGATGACTCGGATTCCTTCCAATGGCAACTGGGGCATCTGGGGTTACCTCACCTGAACTGTGTGCTTCCGGTTACGCTCGTGCTGAGCCCTTCGGTTGGGCTCAGGACTGGCTTGTCGAAGGGTCCTTCAGCGGAAGGGTGGTTCGACAGGCTCACCACGAACGGGTGTCGTGGGCTGTGTTTCTGGTTTCGGTTGCTAAATCGCGTTCAACTGACGCAGGCGGCAGAAGTCCTCTTGGCTGTATCCCAGACCGTCGACATATATCTCCTGGTTGTGCTGCCCCAAGGTCGGGGCGGGAAAGCGGAGCTGATAAGGGGCTTCGGAATAGTTGAACAGCACCGCTGGGACTTTTATCTTGCCGATGACCGGGTGATCGACCTCGCGGAAAAATTCGCGCGACTCCAACTGGGGACACTCGGCAAGTTCCATCGGGGTTTGAACCAGGCCGAACAGTATCCGGGCCTCGGCGGCCTTGGCGAACAGGTCCCATTTGTTGAGGCGGCTAAGGGCGTCGACCATGATTTGGTCCATCTCTTCGCCGCTCTCCGCTCGTTCGTCAGTGTTGGAAAACCGGGGTTCCAGCAACTTGGGCTCCTGGAAAAGATTGACGATGTTCTCCCAGGTAGCGCCGCCACCGGTCTGCACAATGACCCATCCGTCGGCGCAGGGCATGGGGAAGGTGAAGTTCTGGCCGACAGCGCGGCGGCGGTGTTGGGTGCCGCCCATAAAGGGGTACATCGTCTGGGTGGCCATCATCGTGGAGGCCACGCACTCCATGATGGAAACGTCGATGTGCTGGCCGCCGCAACCGTTCTCCATTCCGAACAAGCATATGGCGGTCGCCGCCGCTCCGTTCAGGCCGCCCTCTTGCTGAGATTGAAACCCGCCGTGCTTCAGGGGCTCCCGGCCCTGGGACCCACTGATGCTCATAATCATCCCCATGGCGTAGCTGACAATCTCTTCGCCCAGGAACTGACTGTAGGGACCGTCTTGGCCGAAGGGAGTGATTGAAGTCATCACCAGGGACGGGTTGATTTCCTGGAGAGCGTCATATCCCAGGCCCAGCGATTCCAGATATCCGGGATGAAAGCTCTCGACAATCACATCGATGTGCTTGACCAACTCTTTTAAAATGGCCTGGCCGGTGGTCGTTTCCAGGTTGACGGTGGCGCCCTTCTTGTTCAGGTTGAGCACCAGGTTGAAGAGGCTCTTTTCCGGGTGTGGGTCGTCTTCATGGAAAGGGCCCATGCGGCGCAAAGCGGCCCCGCCGGGAGGTTCCAGCTTCAGGACGTCGGCCCCGTAGTCGGCCAGCAGGCGGGCACAGAAAGATCCGGCGATATCCTCGCTCAGGTCCAAGACCTTCACACCGCCCAGAACCCCTGGGGGCATCCCGGTCAAGCCTGGCGCGTTAGCAGTCACTGTAGGCATGGTCCTCGCTAATGATGGGTGGGTGGGGCCACGCTGTTCCAGAGGGGCGTAGCCCTATTTTGCTACATGATTGAGCGTAACGGATTGTATCTGAAAGGGGGATGGTAAGGCAAATAGGAGCGTGTAATCACCCACCGAAATGCTGTTCCAACGTCGCATTAAACTCGGCGGGGGTAAATGTGTAGTTCTGGGTGCCGGATCCTTGGACGACGTAGTGGGCGGCGACGGTGCCCATCTCCACGCAGCGTTTGATATTTTGGTGTTCCACCAGACCCTTTATCATGCCGCCCCGGAAGGCGTCACCCGCTCCGGTGGGGTCGATGGCGTTGTCGGTGGGGACTACTGGCACCTGGACTGTCCCTTCACGAGTGGTTATGGCGCAGCCGTCGCCACCCTTGGTGGTCACGATGGTGTCCACGATGCCCAATAGCTGCTCCACGCTCATGCCGGTGGTGTTGTTAATCATGCCCAGTTCGTAGTCGTTGGAGACCAGCATGTTGCACCGGCCGATGGCTTGGGTCAGGTCGGGGCCGTTCCAGGCGGGTAGGGACTGACCGGGGTCGAAGATGGCGAAGATTCCCGCCTCCTGGTAGCGGCGGGGGTAGTCGACCATATCTTGCAGGTTGCCGGGGGAGACGATGGCTAGGGTCTCCTGGGCGTCCACGCTGGCGAGGTCGACGTCGGATGTGTGCATCATCGCGCCGGGGTTAAATATCGTTATTTGGTTGCCGTCTTGGTCCGTGGTGATGTAGGCGGAGGCGGTCCACTCTTCGGCTACGATCCTTATGTCGTTCGTCGAGATTCCGTGTTGGCCCAGCCACTCGAAGTATCCTTGATGATCTCGACCGACGGCCGCCAGGATGCGAGGCTTCTCGCCCAACAGCGACAGGGAATAGGCGATGTTGCCAGCGGTGCCTCCCAGGTTCTCGGTGAGGCCGTTGACCATCAGGCTGACGTTGATGTTGTCCAGACGGTCGGCTACGAAGTGCTCGGCGTACCGGCCGGAGAAATCCATTATTCGGTCGAAAGCTACCGATCCTGAAACCAAGATGTCCATGTTATCTAATCCTGTCCTGGGGCAAAATTTTGGGGCGAGTACACCGCCGATGCTGGGCGGCAACTCTCCCCATTTAATGGCCTGTCTACTCTAACGGGCGGCCAGGGAGAGTGCAACGGCGGAGGTCATTGAACGGTGTTATAGATTTGGAAAAGCACACAAGTCGTCGTTCCGGCGAAAGCCGGAACCCAGGAGTCTTTCTGCACAGTGGCAGGAGTGCTGTTACTGGATTCCGGCCTGCGCCCGAATGACGGGGGGCGGTATTGGCCTGAGATGTATCAGCAGCCGAATTGGCCGGTGAGGCTGCCTCCCAGGGTCATTTGGTCGCCGGTTTGCAGACCGGAGGCGGCGGCAACGCCTGCGTTGAGTTCCAGCACGAAGGTGCCCGGGGCCGAGGGTGAGTAGGTGGGCAGGGCGCCGTTTTTCTGGTCCGGTGGGGGATTGGGGACATCGGCGATGATATCCGCTATGGTGCATTCGGCGGTGATCCAAATCATGTCCAGCGGGAAGCGCATGTCTTTCATCCAGAAGGTGTGTTGCCGCTCTTCTTGAAATACGAACAGCATCCCAGTGCCTTCTTCCAGAATTTCGCGTCCCGATAATCCCTGGAAGCGTTTCTCCGGGGTGTCGGCCAGATCCACTGTGAAAGACGCGCCGCCGATGGTGACGGTTGGCGTTGCATCGGACGGTGTAGGAGAAGGCGGTGTGGTTGGGGTATTTACTGGCGTTGGAACGATGGTAGGTTCTGCCGGGGCAACGGT
>CAXEOX010000090.1:0-12791 GCA_963997925.1 uncultured bacterium | reverse complement strand
GTGGCGCTAACACTAGCCGAAGCCAACGGAATCGTTGCCGGGACCATCGCCAAAGCCGCCGAGCTTGGTATCAAAGTGAACGTAGCAGTCTGCGACGCCGGTGGGCGTTTAATTGCTTTTAACCGGATGGACGGCGCCATTTGGGCCGGGGTCTATGGCTCCCAAGGCAAAGCAGTCGCTTCCGCCGCTTTCGGGCGCACGAGCGGTGAGATGGCTGAGCGAGCCACCCAGCCCACACCGGCGGGAATTGCCGCCGCCGAGGGCGGGCACATGATTATGGGCCAAGGGGCCGTCCCAATCATCCGCAACGGAGTTGTTGAGGGAGCCTGCGGCGTCGGCGGCGGGACTTCCCAGCAGGACGAAGACTGCGCTGCCGCTGGGGCCGCAACTCTGTAGGTTAGCTGGGAGCTATCAGCGTTGAGCCGTCAGCTATCAAGAGCCGAATCCAAGGGTTGCTGAATGCTGATAGCTGATTGCTCATTCCACGAATGCTGTTACCGACACTGGAGACCCGCTGCCGCCTTGCAATCGGAGGATCCCGATAACCAGGGTGATGCCGGTTGGCGGCAGTTGGTCCAGGTTGGTGAGGTTTTCCAGGGCGATTCTGGGTTGTTCCAATACCAGTTTGTTTACCGTGAAACCGGTGTCAGAGCCTGGCTCCAAGCCTGGAGTATCGGTCCCCAACCCAGCCACGGCGCGCTGACTGATTAGCAGATCGGCGGCCTCGTAGCTGAAACCGGGGAACCGTGTTTCATTGTTCGGCCCGGATCCCAGGTAAGCTACAGGCTCATGCCATTTTTGGGGCCAACCGGTGTGCAACAGAACCGGGCTTCCCATGGGTACACTGCCGTGGCCGTCTTCCCACGCCAGAAGCTCAGCACTGGTCAATGCGTAGTCAGGGTTTTCGGCGCATCGCTCCGTCACGTCGATGACTACGGCGGGCACGGTCAATGACTCGGGCGGATAGGCGTCGATGCTCAGGCCGTCAGCGTGGAAAGCGATGGGGGCGTTCATGTGAGTGGCGCTGTGCTCTCCCATGGAGAACCGCCGCAGGTAGTACCCATCCCGGCCCAGCCTAGCTGTCTCGTGGAATTCCACGAGTGGGTCTCCGGGCCACTGGGGTATGCCGGGATGTATCGGGTGGGATAAGTCCACCACGCGGCTATAGGTGATGGTCCTAATTGTCTGGGTGTCTGGTTTACGGTCCGGTTCTGTCATTGATTGTCCCTCACACCCAGTTTGACGCCTCAAACTGGCCCGCCTAGAATACCAGAGTGCTGCGGCTTGAGGCTGGTAGCTGGGTACATACTCTCTGTCAAAACATAATCTTATGGAGTTAGAACGCCGATGAATGCTGTTTGGATCGCATTGAAAGCCGGCGAACTGGAACAGGCTATTGAGCTTTACGAGCAGAGCCTCCTCGTGATGGGCGACATAGGCGACCGTCACGGCGTCGCCGCCGTATCGATGGGACTGGGGATGGCCGCTCACTTCCGAGGCGAATGCGAGAAAGTTCAGCCACTCCTGACGGAGGCTCAAACCAACTTCAGAGAGGGTGTTGGCGGCCAAGGATTATCTTGGCCGTTATCGAATGTCTTGGTCGACACGCACACCCACGACCTGCTGCTTCAGGCGACTCGCCGGTATGAGAGTAGCCTGAACCTGCCGCCCGACGATTGGGGTCGGATGGTGATTGCCGAGGCGAGGCCTTCAGAGGGTGAGTCAGGCCTGAACTTTAGAGAACAGGAACGCAGCGGCTATGCCCAGGAGTTTTAGATCGTCGGCGGCGAACGGAAATCCCCCTAAATCCCCCTTTACGAAAGGGGGATTTAGGTTTTTATGGGTTGTTAAATGACGGCTAGTTCGGACTCCTGGGATGGCGAATGCTCCCAGCGCATCGAGTGCAGGTCCACCCATCGCATGGCTTCCCGGGATGTGCCACAGGCAGCGAGTTCCATACGCTCCGGGCGGCGGCTGAAAATCGTGTAGCAGATCGACGGGATGTCCTGGTGAATAACGTAGCCCCGATAGAAAAGATTCATAAGTACTGCGTCTCCTTCCTCCGCCCAACAGCGTGAAAATAAAATAGATTAGGAACTCATGTTCTAATATAACGAGTGGATAGTCAATGAGGGAGTGTCATGTGGGGAGGTGGATCAGTCTATATTGGGCACGGGACTGATTTCCAGGCGTCTGATAGGCCCGTACCCGATCGGTCCACATGCAAGAGCTAGGGCTTGTCACGGTCTAGCGGGTAACCCGAGAGACTGATAAACGCCGGATCTATCCCCCGCCTGCATTGAAGTTGGCTTGAATCTCTCCACTGGTGAGGGCACGGTTGGAGAGTTTGGCTTCGTCGATAGTACCGTTGAAGAACTGGATAGTGCCCGGGTCTCCTGCACCAATCGCAAGTGCCTGTACCTGGTTGAGAACGGTGATTGTAGTCGTCAATACTTGGAGACCATCGGCGTAGATAGTTGTGCCGCCGTTAATACCGCTCTGAAAAGTCATGGCGACGTGGTGGAACTGACCATCGGCAAGATTCACGCCGGTCGACCTGGTTTGGCCGGAGCCCCAATCATGGGCAACCAGAACACCGTTCTGTAAGAATAAGCCATAGGCTCCCCGTTTCACGACGATCCCCCTGAAATCCCCTCCGGAGTTGGTAGTTTTGATCCAAGCTTCTAAGGTGCCTGTGGAAATCTGAAGGCTAGAGGCATTCGAGATTGCGACATAGTCGTTTACTCCGTCTAGATCGAAATCCTTCCGTTGGCAAAGGTTGCACCGTTCCGAACCGTCCCGTTGACACCGCTGACGATATCATTGGCGTGGCCGTCGCCGGGCCAGCAGTGAATCAGTCCCGGTGAAGACGGAGCCGGCGTTGGTGTTGGGGGCACTGGAGTAGGCGTAGGCGGAACTGGCGTGAGTGTCGGAGGTACGGGAGTAGGCGTAGGAGGGACCGGCGTGGGAGTCGGAGGCACTGGAGTAGGTGTAGGCGGAACCGGCGTGAGTGTTGGAGGTATGGGAGTAGGCGTGGGTGGAACCGGCGTGAGTGTCGGAGGTATTGGAGTAATTGTTGGTGGAACCGGTGTATTCGTGGGAGTTACGGGAGTCGGTGGCACAGCCGCGGGTGGTACGGGTGTGTCAGCCGGTGCGTTGGTAGGCGCCGGAGCCGTAGCCGGATCGATGGTAACCGGTGCGGCGGTAGGCGGTACGGTTGTGGGTGGGACGGTGGCGAGTGGTTCAGCATTGGTTGGTACGAGCCTGATGAGTACAGTTTGGCTCGAAGTCATGTTTATCTTGGCGGAAACTCCGGCCTCATCGTGGACCGGTCCGGCCCATTGCTCAACTTCCCATCCCTTGTTGGGTACGACTGACGGTACGGCTATGAACATAACGCCCTCCCTCGATCGGCTTGGGATTGAGAAGGACAATCGCAGCGTCGACTGGGTCCAATATGATTTCTAATTCGTGGGTGATGGTTATCGGTGTTGGTGTGTCAGTCGGAGGGGGAATCGGTGTCTGGGCAACGGTGCATGCTGCCCAGGCCAGGGACGCAATAACCACCATTGAGATAATCAGAGGCCGCATCAGAACCCTCGCTTGGTATTGGCGCGCTCGGGCCGGTGCAGATTCGCCCGGACCCGGTCGCAGCCAGTGCAATCATTCGATATTGGGTCATTTAGGCCCCGGCGCTTTCCAGAAACTCCTGCAATGGCTTGATCTCTTGGGTTGAGGCTTCCATGTCGCGGACCATGACCACGCCCTGCTCAATCTCGTTGTCGCCCAATATCAGGGCGTAGGGGATGCCCAGGGCATTGGCTTGGCGCATCTGGCCTCGGAGTGCCCGGGTACCGCGGCTGAGCATGGCTCCCACACCGGCGGCACGTAGCCGGGCGGCCAGTTCCAGAGCGGCAGGACGGGCGGCGTCGCCAACGTTGGCCACCAAATATTTGGGTGCGGGACCGTCCGGTACTTCCACGCCGTCCCGTTCCATGTTCAAGACCAGGCGTTCCATGCCGGTGGCGAATCCGATTCCAGGCGTGGGGCGTCCACCCAATCCCTCGATCAGACCGTCGTAACGGCCACCGCCGCAGATGGTGGATTGAGAGCCGCCCACCAGTGGTTGAATCTCAAAGACCGTGCGGGTGTAATAGTCCAGGCCACGCACCAAACGATGGTCTATCCGGTAGGGTATGGCCACGGCGTCCAGAAAGCCGCGAAGGCTGCTCCAGTGATCCTGACAGGGTTGGCACAGGTGTTCCGACGACCGGGGCGCTTCGTCTCCCAGGGCTTGGCAGGTGGCTACTTTGCAGTCCAGTAACCGGAGCGGATTGTGGTCCAGCCGCTGACGGCACTCTGGGCAGAGCTTGCTTTCGTGACCCTGGTAGTAGTTCTTCAGTTCGCCTATGTAGGCGGGACGGCATTCGGCGTCGCCGATGCTGTTGATGAGCAGACTGGTTTCTTTAAGCCCCAGAGAGATAATCAGACGCCAGGCAAATTCAATCACTTCGGCGTCCACCGAAGCATCGGCGTCTCCCAGTACTTCCAGCCCGAACTGATGATGCTCCCGGAACCGGCCGGCCTGGGGCCGCTCGTAGCGGAAAACCGGGCAGAAATAATACATGCGCACCGGTTGGGGCAGGTTGTGCATGCCGTGTTCCAGGTAGGCGCGGCAAACCGGAGCGGTGCCCTCAGGACGCAGGGTTACGCTATCGCCTCCCCGGTCATCGAAGGTATACATCTCTTTTTCGACGATGTCCGTGCCTTCACCCACCGAGCGGATGAAAAGGTTCGAATCCTCGAACACGGGGGTGTCGATGCGGCCAAAGCCGTACTGCCCCGCTAGGGCCATGGCTTTGGATTCGATGTACCGCCAGTATTTCTGGTCCTGGGGTAGCAGGTCGCTGGTGCCTCTGGGAGCTTGGAACAAGAGGGTTAGTCTCCTTTTCTAATGAGGGTCAGACGGCCAATTATAGGCGGTCTGACCGCTAGTGGGAATCGTCACGGCTTGGGTGCGATGAGGCCAAAGTCTAGATAACCCGGTCCGTCTCCATCCCCAACAGTTCCTCTTCGGATAGCCCGCCGATGGAACAAAGGATATCCCGGTTGTGTTGGCCCAACAAGGGTGGCGGACCGGTGGGGGTGTCGGGACAGGCGGTTAGGTTGATGGGGGTGTTGGCGGTTCGGAAAGAGCCGCCCAAAGTGTCGCCGCAGTCGATGAACATCTTGCGGGATTCCAGGTGGGGGCAATTGTCCAGATCGGCGGTGTTTTGCACCATCCCCATGGAGTAGCCTACCTCGATGAGCTTTTCGGCCACCTCCCGTTTCGACAAGTGCTGGGACCATTTCTCGATCTCAGGAACGATGTTTCCGAAGTAGAACTCACCACTGATTCCGACTCCCAGATACCTGCGGTCCTGGATCAGATCTTCCCGGCCCAGAAGTTGCCACAAGGCAATCCACTTCTCTTCGTCCCCCGCTCCGGCCAATACGGCGTACCCATCGTTGGTCTTGAGAGCAAGTTGGGCGCTGAACATGTTTTCCCGGGCCCGGCCGCTGGACTGGCCGGTTAACTGGTACAGGGGCATGCTGCTGGTGGTGTGGGCGACCATGCAGTCGTACATGGCCATGTCCACGTGCTGTCCCTTGCCCGTTTTGTGACGGGTTTCCAGGGCTAGCATGACGCCCAAGGCGGACCACACTCCGGGCACGGTGTCGCCGATGTTGTCGCCAACCATCTGGGGCGCTCCGCCGGGCGCTCCGGTGATTTCCATCCAGCCGCCCATACCTTGGACGCAGGGGTTGTTGGCTGGCCACTGGGAGAAGGGGCCCTGCATATCTTCATCGTCGCCGTAGCCGGTGATACTGGCGTAAATCAGGCCGGGGTTCATCTCGGATAGAACGTCGTAGCCCAGGCCTAGCCGGCGCAGCGCTCCGGGACCCCAGTTGTCCAGCAGGATGTCCGACTCTTTTACCATCTTCTCGAAGGCGGCTCGGCATCGGGGGTCCCGCAGATCCATGGTCACGCTTTTTTTGTTGCGGTTGACGCCCAGGTACCTGACCGACACTTTTTTTCCGTCGGGTCCGTCCTTGAAGGGGGGGTTGATGCGGGAACGGTCTCCGGCACCGGGCCGTTCAACTTTGATAACCTCAGCGCCCATGTCGGCCAAAATCATGGAGCAGAAGGGACCGGCCACGATGTGGGTAAGATCCAGAACCCGGATGCCTTCCAGGGGCAGGGGTAGCTTTTCTCCGTTACTTGTCATAAATAAACCCTTATTGGCCGATGGTGGGGATCTGCTGCCCCAAGCCGGCGGCGAGGTACCGTTTCATGTTTTCCACGTAGATGCCGGTCGGGTCTTCCAACCGCTCCCGGTTCTCCGGAGTAAGCGGACGCACCTTGCCGGGCACGCCCAAGACCATGGAGTTGTCGGGAATCACGCTGTCGGCCAGCACCAGGGCCGACGCGCCGATGAGCACATAGTTGCCAACTTTGGCGCTTTCCAGCACGGCGGCGTTCATGCCCACCAAGACGTTGTTGCCGATGATGCCCCCATGGATGACCGCGCCGTGGGTCATCAGCACGTTGTCGCCCAGCTCCAGATAGTCGTCGGTATGCAGGACGCAGTTATCCTGGATGGAGCAGGCTTTGCCGATTATTATCCTGCCGTAGTCGCCTCGAATCACGGCGCCCGGCCATATGTTGGTGTTCTCGCCAATCTCCACGTCGCCGACTATGTAAGCGGTCTCACTGACGAAGCAGGAGGGGTGAATCTTCGGAGTTTTTCCTTCGAGGCTGCGAATCACGGGAACCTCCGGTAATGCTGATTGGGCCTTCGCCCTTCGGGTAAAAGGATACACGGTGACTGGGAGTATCGCTAGGGGAGAGGGGCGGTTAGGCGGTCAGCCACAGGCTTTACATTCGTCTTTCCGGCGCAGGACAGACTCCAGGGAAGTTCCAATTCCAAAATGTACGCACCTTCCATCACGCAGGCTGGATTCCCGATCGCACGGGAATGACGAGAGCTTAACTGCCAGACTCCGCCATTCCAGCGCAGGCCGGAATCCAGGGAGGCTTTGCTCCAGCAGTGTTTCCTGGGTACAGGCCTCTGGCGCGGAGACGGTTGGCCCTCTCAACACCTTGGTGGCGGGGCGAAATCCCCCTAAATTCCCATTTACGAAAGGGGGACTTTTTAGAGGCCGAATACTTCGGTTAGCCAGGCTAGGCTGTACTTGCAGGCGTAGGCGAAGGTTAGGAATTTGAGGGTTTTGCCTACCCATACGACGCTGAGGAAGCTCCAAAGCGGGTAGCGAAGAGCGCCGGCGGCGATACCGAGAATGTCGAAGATGGGATTGGGTACGAGAGAGACTAGGAATAAGGGGAGCCAACCGCGGCGACGGACCAAGGGTTCAAGACGTTTGTACAGGCGGGACTTGGTGGCTACTTCGCGTCCGCTGTACCCAAGGAAGTAGCCGGTTAGCTCGCCGATAGTTTCACTGGTTCCTGCAATGAGGCCTAGGAGAGCTGGGTTCAGGAAGACACCACCGGCGCATACCGCTCCCAAGGCGGGTACGGGGATGATAAGACCGGCGCTGGCGACCAGCGATGCCAAGGCAACGCCGCCGTAGCCCGCTTGTGTCAGGGTTAGCTGGTCCCGCAGTAAGAGAGCGGTTGCGGAGGCGGCTAGGACCGCTAGGAGTATTCCCACTCGAAGCAGGATGTTGGCGTCCCTCCAATCCCACTTGGATGGCATGGACAGGACTCTGACGAGTGTATTCATACGTGAACGGGTCCAGGGATGGACCCGTTCTGGTCATCCAAACTGCCCCCAAGGAATCGAGTCAGCAGGTTGTTGAACTCGTCGGCCTTCTCCATGTGAGGCCAATGCCCGCATTGAGGCAATGTGCGCACCAAACTTTGGGGGATGGCATTCTTGATTAAGCTTGAGTGGCTTACCGGGATGATGTTGTCCTGCTCGCCCCAAAGACACATAAGAGGAGCCGCCAATTGGGGGAGTCGATCAAGGACTTGCCATTCCGGACGCACTCCCTTGAGGTTGATGCTGGATCGTAAGGAACGAAGGGTGGCCCGAATGGAGCCGGGCAGAGCGTGGACCCTGGCCATCTCGGTCAACACCCCATCGGGTACCGACGAAGGCTCATGGAAAACTCTCTTGTTGATACCCATCAGGTGGTAGGTCCAGGGATGATATAGGAACTCTCCGATGGCCGGTACGGACATCAAACGAAGGAACCAGGATATCTGGCGTCCCAGCCCTCCCGGCGCTACCAGTGCTAGCCGGCCGGTTCTTTCAGGGTGCTCCAAGGCGAACATGGTAGCGACAAGACCCCCGGCCGAGTTGCCGACCAACGACGCTTTCTGGACACCCAATGCGTCCAACAACCTGCTTGTGAAATCGACTGCGGCAAGGGGATCGTAGTCCAGCGACACAGGTTTGTCCGAGTCGCCGTGGCCGGGCAAGTCCGGGGCCAGAACTCTGTACCCAGCGTCGGCCAGAGGTTGGACGTTGCGGCGCCAGGTGTCCAAGGACGAACCGAGCCCGTGCAACAGCAAGACTGCCGGCCCCTCGCCCGCCTCCACGTAGTGGACATTAACCCCGTTAATGGCAATCGTTTTGTGTTCTAGTAGAGTTTCCAGACTAGTCTCCGTTCGTGGTGTGCTCGTCGAACTATCCTTCCGACGAAGGACCCTTCGACAAGCTCAGGGCGAACGGGAAACCATCCGCGTTCGCCCACAGTGAGTCTGTCCAACCACATGGATTATTTGACCCTACGCCGTCTGTGCCGCCAATTCCCGGGTGGTCAGGGTTAGGCCGATATCCTCGTCGGCGTCCACCTCAACGTGGTCGCCTTCCTGAAGTTCCCCGGCAAGTATCTTCTTGGAGAGGTAATTCTCCAGGTGACGCTGTACGGCCCGGCGCAGGGGCCGGGCTCCGTATACCGGGTCGAAGCCCTCTTTGGCCAGCCACAAGCCCGCAGCTGGAGTGAGGCTAAAGGTGATGTTCCGGTCTTGCAACCGGTCCTGGACATCCTTAACCATCAGGTCCACCACCCGCACGATCTGATCTTGGGTCAACGAGTGAAATACGATGGTCTCGTCGATCCGGTTCAGGAATTCAGGCCGGAATGCCCGTTTCAAGGCTTCTTCGACCGAGTCTTTCAACCGTTGGTCGTCGGTAGCCTTTTCCTGGCCGTCGGTGCGGAAACCGAAGGGCTGCCTACGCAGGTTTTCGATGCCCAGGTTGCTGGTCATGATGATGACTGTGTTGCGGAAATCCACGGTGCGGCCATGACCGTCGGTCAGGCGGCCGTCCTCCAGGATCTGCAACAGGATGTTGAAGACATCGGGGTGGGCTTTTTCGATCTCATCGAAGAGGACCACCCGGTAGGGGCGGCGGCGTATCGCCTCGGTGAGTTGTCCCGCTTCGTCGTAGCCGATGTATCCCGGAGGCGCTCCGATGAGGCGGGATACGGTGTGCTTCTCCATGAACTCCGACATGTCCAACCGTATCATGTTGCTCTCGTCGTCGAAGAGGAACTCCGCCAGTGCCCTGGCCAACTCCGTCTTGCCCACGCCGGTGGGTCCCAGGAAGATGAAGCTGCCGATGGGACGCTTCGGGTCGCTGATGCCCGACCGGGAGCGGCGGATGGCCTCGGATACAGCCGTTACCGCTTCCTCTTGGCCGATTATCCGCTGGTGCAGACCGTCCTCCATGTTGACCAACCGTTCAGCCTCGCCACCCAACAACCTGCCGGTGGGGATGCCGGTCCATTTGGAGACAAGCTCCGCTATATCTGACTCGCGCACCACCATGTCGATGTTGCGCTCGCCCAACGACTGTTGTTTCTCCGCCTCGTACTCTGCTTCTAAGCGGAGCCGTTCGGTGCGTATCTGGGCTGCGACTTCGTACTCGGAACGCTGGGCGGCGGCTTCTTCCTGGTCCGCCAGACGATGGATCTGTTCTTCGGACTTCTTTAACCCCGACGGCAGGCTTTCGGCGTCGATACGCAGCTTGCTTGATGCTTCGTCGATGAAGTCCACGGCCTTGTCCGGAAGGTGCCGGTCCACGATGTACCTGTCACTGAGACGGGCCGCTGCATGGAGCGCCGAATCGTCTATCTCGACCTTGTGATGGGCTTCGTAACGGGGCCGAAGAACTTTCAATATCTCCACTGTTTCTTCCACCGTGGGTTCTTCCAGGTATATCGGTTGGAAGCGACGCTCCAATGCCGAGTCTTTCTCGATGTAACGCCGGAATTCGTCGGTAGTCGTTGCGCCGATGCACTGCAGCTCGCCTCTGGCAAGGGCAGGCTTGAGCAGGTTGCTGGCGTCGATCCCGCCCTCGGCGGCTCCGGCTCCCACCATGGTGTGAATCTCATCCAGGAACAGAATCACTTCTCCCTGGGCCTGTTTGACCTCGTCCACAACCGACTTGAGGCGTTCTTCAAACTCGCCACGGAACTTGGAGCCGGCCACCAGGCCGCCCATGTCCAGGGCCAACACCCGGCGGTTCTTCAGCGAGTTGGGTACATCACCGGCGACGATGCGAGCGGCCAGCCCTTCGGCTATTGCCGTCTTGCCTACACCGGCTTCACCGATGATGGCCGGGTTGTTCTTCTTACGGCGGCTCAACGTCTGCATCACCTGCCGGATCTCATCGTCCCGGCCGACTACGGGGTCCAATTTGCCTTCCCGAGCCAGCTTGGTCAGGTCGATGGTGTATTTCTCCAAGGAACGATAGTGGCTCTCGGCGCGGGGGTCGTCTACCCGGTGGCCGCCACGCACCGTCATCAGAGCTTGGTACACCTTTTCTTGGTCGATGCCGAACTCTTTGAGAATCTCGGCGGAATCGCCCTGGGTCTCCATGGTGGCGGCGATGAACAAGTGCTCGGCGCCGATGTATTCATCCTTCAGCCGGTCAGCCTCGCTCTTGGCGTTTTCCAACAACTGGGCCGCCCGAGGTGTCGAGTAGATCTGGTTGTTCTGGTTGGTTACCTTGGGGGCTGCCTCCAGCATCTGGTGAAGGCGGGCTTTAACCGCATCGGCTTCGATGCCTAGCTCGGACAGAATGTCTTCCGGCGTGCCCTTCTCCAGGTCTAAAAGAGCCGTCAGAACGTGTTCAACGTCCCACTGAGAGTGCTTATATCGGCGCACCATCTCTTCAGAGTTGTGTAATACCTCTTGGGCTTGCTCAGTGAATTGTTCCGGTTTCAGTGCCATGGGTTGGTCTCCTAGATTTGTTGATTGGGTCCGCGCCGGCGGTTGGTTGGGCCGTTCTGCCCCCGCAGGCGGTTGACTTCATTGGTTAGAGTTTGGACGTCGGATTCTAATTGTTCGATGCGGTTCATCAGTTTAAGGGCCACTTCCGCGCCGGCCAGGTTGACGCCCATATCTTCGGTAAGGGTTTTGATGCGATGTAATCGCTCTATGTCGGCCATGGAGAAGAGCCGCTGTCTGCCTTCAGTCCTTGACGGCGAAATCAGGCTCACCTTCTCGTAATAGCGCAAGGTTTGAGCGTGAACGCCCACCATGCGGGCGGCCACGCTGATGACGAAGCAAGGGTTTTCTCTGAATTGGTCTTCGGTAGCCATGCTTAACTCCCCTTCCCAGCCCTAAGTTCCTTCAGCCGGAGGAACAGTTCTTGTTCCTCCTGGCTCAGATCTGTGGGCAGTACCACTTTGATAGTGGCGTACAGGTCTCCCTTCACTTCGGGATTGTTCAGGACCGGCATACCCTGCCCGGACAGACGGAACCGGCGGCCGTTCTGGGTCTCCGGTGGAATGGTCAGCGCCAGCCGGCTACCGGTGATGGTTTCAATCGTCAAATCAGTACCCAAGATGGCGTCCTCTAAGGATGTCTCCACCTCTAAATACAGGTCCTTGCCTTCCCGCTTGAAGCGCGGGTGCTCCTTGACCGACACCACCAGATAGAACTCCCCTTCCGAGCCGCCGTCAGGGGCCAGGTGGATCCTGGAGCCGTTATCCGCTCCTGCCGGAAGCTTCACTTCCAGGCGGCGTCCTCCGGGCAGGCCAACCAGTCTGGTAGCGCCTTTATGGGCTTCTTCCAGCGTTATCTCGGCAGGGTATTCCGTGGGCGGCGGCTTTGGAGTTCTTGGCTGAGGGCCTGTTTGGCCGATATCGTTGAACAGACTATCGAATATGCTGCTGCTGTCCATCCCCGAGAACGAGAACGATTGGTTGCCGCCCGGATTACCCCAGCGGACACCGCCACGGCGGCCTCGGGCAGCCTCTTCGATGCGATCGGAATTGGCCCAATTCTCCCCGTGCCTGTCGTAGCGGCGGCGTTTGCTGGCGTCGGATAAGACGCTGTAGGCCTCGTTGATTTGCTTGAACTTTTCCTCCGACGTCTTTTCGCCACCGTTCACGTCGGGGTGGTATTGCCGGGCCATGCTCCGGTAAGCCTGCCGGATGTCTTTCTGGCTGGCATTACGGGGGACGCCCAATGTTTCATAGAAATCGGCCATGGAACGCTCCTGTATTACTAGGCCATATTATAGCTAAATTGACCATATTAGTCAATGTATATGATAATGAGATGATAACTATAACTATATATAAGACATAAATATACTTGATTAAATACACTCAAGTATATACACTGTGCTTTGCAATGTTACGGAGGGCATACAGACCTAACCGGAGCCAGAATCTACTTCACACCTTCCAAGAGGAACACAGAAAATGTTGTTACAGCGTTGGGACCCACTATTCATTTTCAGGCGGAGGCACTACATCGCGGACCCCAC
>CAXEOX010000089.1:0-12966 GCA_963997925.1 uncultured bacterium | reverse complement strand
GCACCTCACGGGCCAGCATCTCCATGTCGGGCAACATTTGGTCCGGGTCTCTGGTGTTAGAAGAGATGACCATGCGCTGAACGCCTAGTTCCTCATACGACCGGGCTTTCTGCAAAATCTCTTCAGGATCGGTGCCCAGAGCGTGCCCTTCCCGCCCACGCATGGCGGCGCTGACGGAGATTGGAATCTCGTCCGACGTTCTGCCGGAAGTCTTAGTCCGCTCCCTGAGATACTGAATCTTCTGGCTAAATTCCTCCAACGGTAGAGCAGATGGATGCCAGCCGTTGCCCAATCTAGCCGCCCGTCTGATCGCCGCCCGGCTGGAACCTCCGATAATCAGCGGCACGTGGGGATTCTGGGCCGGTTTGGGCGAGAATTTCATTCCGGAAAAGCTGTGGAACCGGCCTTGGAAACTTGGGTCCTGTTGGGTCCAGAGTTCCTTCATAACCTGGATGCTTTCGTCAGTGATGGCGCCCCGTTCGGCGTAAGGGCTGCCCATGGCCTCCATCTCGTTCTCAACCGCTCCCACGCCCACGCCCAGCACCAATCTGCCACCGGACATCACGTCCAGCGTTGCCGCAGTCTTGGCCAGATTGATGGGATTGTGGTTAGGAAGAACCAGAACACTGGTCCCCAGGAGTACCGATTTAGTCGTAGCAGCCACGTAACTGAGAATCGTCATGGGTTCGTAGTAGGGCTTGTCGCCGATTCTTTGCAATACGTGTCCTGAATTGAAAACATGGTCGCTGGCCCATACCGAGTCGAAACCCAACTCTTCGGCCCGGGCAGCCAGGCGCAAGATATCCTGTACGTCTTCGATGCCCTGATTGTTAGCCAGAGAAAAGCCAAATTTCATTCTGGGACTCCGGATTTGGTTGGGGTTTTGGCCGGACTCAGTGTATCACCGAGCCGTAACCGCCACAATTCTGAGTGTCCGGACGATACATGCATCAGTAGGTGCAGGTTTAAAACCTGCCCTTACATCGTGATTGTAAGCCAGGCTCGGTGTTTTGGAATTCTGGGCAGACGGACACCTTGGCGACCAGGCTCCGTAGGTTGATGCACCGCTAGGATTGAGATAAGCTGACCGCTGATAGCTGAAGTCTTAAAACTACTCTCACAGAGGTGACAATGGCTTCCACTGCGGCGACCCGGGTCCACGGCAAAGAACGAGAGGAGTTGGCGGATATCCTGCGAAAGCGGGTTTCCGGAGAGGTACGCTTCGACCCGTTCTCCAGGGTGCTATACAGCACCGACGCCAGCATCTACCAGATGGAACCGGTGGGCGTGGTGATACCGCAGAACGTGGACGATGTTCTGGCAGCGATGGAGGTTGCCAGGGAGAACAATATCCCATTGCTACCCAGGGCCGGGGGCACCAGTCTGGCCGGGCAGACAGTCAACCACGCTATAGTCATCGACTTCAGCAAGAACCTTAATCAGGTGCTGGAGGTTAACTCAGAAGAAGGCTGGGCCAGGGTCCAGCCGGGAATCGTTCTGGACCAACTCAACCGGGAGCTAGCTCCCCACGGGATGATGTACGCTCCAGACCCTACAACGTCCAGCCGGGCATGCGTGGGAGGGGGCATCGGTAACAATACTTGCGGTGCCCATTCGGTGATTTACGGCAAGTCTCTGGACCATATTCTCGAAGTAGACGCCATCCTGGCCGACGGCACCCAAACCCATTTCAGAAACATGGAAGCCCACGAACTGGAAGCCAAACTCAGCGGCACCGGCCTGGAATCGGACATCTACCGGGGCGTCCGCAACATCTCTCAGGGGAACATCGCGGAGATTAAGGCGCGCTACCCCAACATCATGCGGCGGGTAAGCGGTTACAACCTGGACGAGTTCCTCACCGACGACCCTTTCAACCTGACCAAGATGGTGGTCGGGTCTGAAGGGACGCTCTGTGTGGTCACCGAGGCCAAGGTCAACCTGGTTCCCCGCCCCACCATGACTGCTCTGTCGATTCTGCACTTCTCGGACATCGTTCAAGCCAGCGAAGCTATCGTAGAGGTGTTGCGGCACGAGCCGTCGTCCATAGAGGTCATGGACAACATCCTGCTGCAACGTTCCCGGGAGTCCCTGGGACACTCCGGCGACCTGTCCTTCATCCAAGGCGACCCCGGAGCCTTGCTCGCCGTGGAGTTTTACGGGGAGTCGGAAGGTGAATTAGTCTCGAAAACCAACACCCTGAAAAGGGACATCGAGGGCAAGGGTTTGGCCTACGCCTGCGTGAATATCCTGGACCGCCCCGGACAGAACCGGGTCTGGAACCTGCGAAAGGGCGGCCTGGGATTGCTGATGAGCGTTCATGGCGACGCCAAGCCCCTCCCCTTCGTTGAAGACACGGCTGTCGACCCGGAGACTCTTGGCCCCTTCGTGAAACGGTTCGACGAGATTGTGCGCAACCACGGCACCGAAGCCGCTTATTATGGCCACGCCAGCGTGGGCTGCCTGCACATCCGTCCCCTCGTTAGCCTGAAAAGCTCCGAGGGCGTGGCAACGATGGTGTCCATTGCCGATGAGATCAGCGATCTGGTGAAGGAGTACGGCGGCTCCCTGAGCGGAGAGCACGGCGATGGGATAGTCCGGGGAGTTTACACCGAGAAGATGTTCGGACCGGAGATTTACCAGGCATTCCAGGAGCTGAAAAGGACCTTCGACCCCCAGGGCATCATGAACCCCGGTAAGATTATCAACTGCCCTCCCATGACCGAAAACCTGCGATACGGCCCGGATTATCATGCTCAAACTATTCCGGCCAAGCTGGATTTCTCCATCGACACCGACTTCGCCGGAGCGGTGGAGATGTGCAACGGCATGGGGGCTTGCCGCAAGCTGGAAGGCACCATGTGCCCCTCATACATGGCGACCAAAGACGAGGAGCATTCCACCCGGGGCAGGGCCAATCTGCTCCGGGCCGCCATGTCCGGACGATTGCCGGAAGGGACCATGACCAGCCGCCGCATGTTCGATGCCCTAGACCTTTGCCTGGAGTGCAAAGGATGCAAGCTGGACTGCGATTCCGGAGTGGACATGGCCAAGCTCAAGTACGAGTTCTTGGACCACTACTTCCAAGTCAATGGACTGCCCTTCAGGAACAAAATCTTCGGTCACATCAACAGAATCAACCGGTTGGGCAGCCGGTTCGCTCCCTTCTCCAACTGGGCTTCCAACAACCCCGTCGGCAAGTTTTTCGCCGGAGCGATTCTAGGAGTCCATTCGGACCGGTCTTTCCCAACCTTCGCCAGGGAGACGTTGCCCAAGTGGTTCGCCGGACGGAAAATCCCCCTTAGTTCCCCTTTGGTAAATGAGGAAACAGTTACGGTGACCGCAACGGACACCGTCGTCCTATTCAACGACACTTTCATGAACTACAACTATCCCCAGGTAGGTAAGGCTGCAGTGGAACTATTGGAGGCTGCCGGGCTCAACGTGGTGTTGGCCAACGGCGGGTGCTGTGGCCGTCCGATGATTTCCAAAGGCATGCTGGACGAGGCGTCCGCCCACGCCCGCGAAACCGTGGACCTACTCTATCCCTACGCCGAGCAGGGTATCCCGATCATCGGGTGCGAGCCCAGCTGCTTACTGACCTTCCGGGACGAATATCCCGAACTGGTCAAGAACGAGAAATCCGCCAAGGTGGCTGAGAACAGCTACATGATCGACGAGTTTCTTACGATGCTGGCCGAAAAAGAGGAACTGAAACTGAGGTTCAAGGACACCGGAAAGAAGATACTGTTCCACGGACACTGCCATCAGAAGTCGCTGGTGGGGACAGACTCGTCTCTGGCCGCCCTGCGGTTGCCACCGGGTAACCAGGTAGAGTTGATCAACGCCGGTTGCTGCGGCATGGCCGGGTCATTCGGCTTCGAGAAAGAGCACTACCAAGTCTCCATGGACATCGGTGAGTACGCGCTCTTCCCAGCGGTGAACGCCAAGGGGCCGGAGTGGGAAGTCGCGGTGATGGGCGTTTCCTGCCGCCAGCAGATAGAGCACGGCACCGGGCGTCCTACCCGCCACTTGGTTGAGGTACTACGGGACTCTCTGTCCTGACGGACAAGCCTACTAGCACCTATTTCTGGCGAGAAGATTCACCCCCCATCCTAACCTTCCCCCGTAAAGGGGGAGGGAACCCGCAACACCCCGGTCAACCCCCGCTAAGCACCGCCCACCGGAGCAGAAATCCCTGCGATCTTGCACTGAACGCTGCCCAGGGTGTTGCGGGAAGTGAAGAAGAGGGTCTTCCAATCGTCGCCGCCGAAGGCTACGTTGGTCGTCGCGGTCTCGCCGTGGGCAATGGTTCCCAGGTGCTTTCCGTTGGGGTCCAGAACCCACACCCCTCCGGAGCCGCCGCAGTAGACGTTCCCTTCCACGTCCACCTTCATGCCATCGGGAACGCCGGGCCTGTCTCCAGTCAGGTCGGCGAAGACCCGGTCGGACTGGATGGCCATTGTGCCGTTGGGCTGCATGTCGAAGGCCCGGATATGCCCCCTCCGGGTGTCGTTAACGTACAGCACACTCTCATCGGGAGAGAAGGCCAGGCCGTTGGGCACGATGAAATCGCCCACCAGCAGGGTTAACGTACCAAGATCGGGCGTGACCCGGTAAACGCCGGAGAAGGTCAAGTCCCACTGTTCCCGGGGCAACGGGCTGGTCCAGGGATCGGTGAAGTAGATAGCGCCGTCGGACTTGACCACAACATCGTTGGGCCGGTTCAGGCGCTGACCCTGGAAATTGTTGGCCACAACGGTGATACTGCCGTCGGGTTCTTGGCGGGTCACCCTGCGGCTGTCGTGCTCGGCGGCTAGGAGCCGTCCCTGCAGGTCCCGGGTCAGACCGTTGGCCCGGTTGGTCGGCTCTTGAAACAGGGTCACCCCCTCTCCCTGGGCCCATTTCATACGCTTGTTATTGTGAATGTCGCTGAAGAGGAGGTATCCGCCCTCCTTCCACCACAGGGGACCTTCGGCGGGACCCTGGTCCCCACCGTAACCGTCTCCCAATTTTTCGATGCTTGCTCCGGATGACACGATGCGCTCCAACTCGGGCGCGTTTTGCTCTATAGGCATCATTACCTCCTAGACTTGCAAACTGCTCATGGTTGAGCCACCGGGCATTATAATACGGATTCTTTCGCAGTGTAGACCCCCTCACCACGGCTCCTGTCCCGGTGGGAGAGGGGCGATCAGTTTCGGGGCGAAAGATAACCGGATAGCCGTGCGCTTGCCACGCCTCTGTGCAGTCAATATAATGGCTGTCATTCCCCCAGCTTCACGTTCAAGATACATACATATCCGGAGATTAGTTAGAACAACAGGCTGAAGAAGGATCACCATGGCATTCAAACTGAACCACGTCCATCTCAAGGCCCCGGACCCGCAGAAGACAGCCCAGTTCTATGTAAACACTCTAGGGGCCAACATTCTGGAAGAGACCACCGTGGGCAACGGCCGCAAGGTTTGCTTCTTCGAGGGTCCGGACGGGGTCCATCTGGAGTTCCTAGAATCCGTCGACTAATATCTGAACCAGCGGTCCGAGGCCGCCTCAAATAACAACCAACGAGGGAAGACATGCTTTATGAATTACGGGTTTACGACGCCAGAGCAGGCAAGCTGCCGGCGCTCAATGACAGGTTTGCCAACCATACCACCGGCTTCTTCAAAGACCACGGTATCGGCATCGTCGGGTTCTGGACCGACGAGATTGGCAGGAGCAATCAACTCACGTACATGTTGAGCTTCGACAGCATGGCAGACCGGGAACAGAAGTGGGCCGCCTTTGCCGCCGACAAACGTTGGCAGGAAGTACGGGCGGAGACGGAGAAGAGCGGCGCATTCGTCGCCGGAATCCAGAACAGCTTCATGAGGTTGACTCCCTACTCTCCGGAGCCGCACATGACCACCGCCATCCAGGAGCTGCGGATATACAGTCCGATGACCGGCAAATTCCCCGCTCTGCACGACCGGTTCGCCAACCACACTATGAAGTTGTTTGAGAAGCACGGCATTGAGAACGTGGGTTACTGGACCGCCGACGTGGGCACCAGCAACAAACTGACCTACATGCTGGGCTACGATGGCCTGGGCGACCGGGAAAAGAAATGGGGAGCTTTCAGCGACGACCCCGAATGGCATAAAGCCCGTTCCGCCTCAGAGGTCGACGGCCCACTGAACCGCAGGAGTCTAAACACCATCCTGCGGCGGACTTCCTACTCCCCGTAAGCGGTACCTTGTCCCATCGCAATCTCGCTCGGACCGTAAAACTTCTTCAGGTTCGGGCGTAACGATGGGGTCTGGTGGACGGTGAAATCTGGCGCGCTGTCCATTGATTCTGGGAGCTGGCGGTGTGGGATTCCTACTGATAATGACCTTGAGCTTCGGCCGCATCGCTTTGCGCCAGCTTTACTCCCGTGGGGTGCCCGCGACTTGAGCTTTATGGAGACTAGCCCATGATAGATGTGGAGAGTTTCAGGCAGCAAATCCCGGTTTGCCAGCGGGCGGCCTATCTAAACACCGGCATGTCCGGGCCGTCCCCGGTTCCGGTGGTGGACGCTATCAAACAACGTCTGGACTATGAGATGGAAGAAGGCTCAGGCAGCCCGGATGTTAACTCCAGCGGCAGGAGCGTCCGGGAGGCTGCACGCCAGTGCGTCGCTAGCTTCCTCAACGCTTCGCCTGAGGAGATCTGCGTCACTAAAAACACTACCGACGGTCTGAATATGGTGCTCAACGGCCTGACGTGGAATCCCGGCGACGAGATTGTTACCTGCGATCTGGAACACAGCTCGGTGCTCGTGCCCACGTATTACAAGCAGCGTCAGAGCGGCGTGGTGATGAAAGTTCTCTCAATGGCTCCCGACGAGCCGATGGAGAGCATCCTGTCCAAGATTGAGGATGCGCTCACCCCACGCACCCGGCTGGTCTTCCTGAGTCACATCGAGTACTCAAGCGGATTGCGGATGCCTGTGGAAGAGATTCGCCGGTTGACCAAAGACCGTGGCGTGATGCTCCTGTTGGACGGAGCCCAGACAGCGGGTCACATCAGGCTGGATATGAAGGAGCTGGGCGCCGACTTTTATTCCATCCCGGGACAGAAATGGCTGCTTGGGTCGGAAGGAATCGGTGCATTGTACATCCGGCAGGACCACATCCAGGAC
Source organism: uncultured bacterium (assembly GCA_963997925.1). Classification (GTDB taxonomy): domain Bacteria; phylum Chloroflexota; class Dehalococcoidia; order Lucifugimonadales; family UBA3495; genus UBA11650. The sequence continues at coordinate 5,801 of CAXEOX010000089.1, read as the reverse complement.
GTAGAGCCGGCCCACCTAGGCGGGCGAGCGGTCCTGCCTCACGCTGGACCCAGGGACCTGGAACCCAACTCCGGATCGATGGACAAGTTTTTAATGAGTTCCGCCAGCACGGCCCTCCACGCTGGGCTGATTGAGGCTATAAATTTCATCCAAGAGGCCGGGATCACCGAGATTGAGCAGCGGGACGTGGACCTGGCCGGGTCGTTAAAGGATTCGTTACGGGAAACTCCGGGAGTTACAGTGCTTTCCCCCTTCGACCGCCGCACATCCTCGGGATTGGTCACCTTTGCCATCGATGGTGTGGATCCTGAGCAAGCCGTTGCCCACCTATGGGAGAAGAACCGCATCTCGGTCCGAAGGCTAAGCTATCCGGCCGGCATCCGAGCTTCATTACATTTCTTCAACACCCAAGATGAGGTGGGGAACCTGGCGGAGGCGGTCCGGGGCCTGGCCGAAACAGGTGTGTCCGGCTGACACCCACCCGGCTGACATCCAACAATCGCATCACACCCGGAACGCCCCGTCTAGCTTCGATCGGTCACTAGGCGTCCTCATCCGGTTGCCACATATAGATGTCGCCCTCCCCATACTCATGAAACCCTATCTTTCGGTAGATATCAATCGCCATCTCTGAGGAAAAGAGGACGCCGATCCAGTAACCCTGCCCGCGGGCAGCCAAAAGCGGCGGATAGGTCATCGCCGTGGCGATTCCCTTGCCACGGTACCCAGGTAAGGTGGTAACAGCGTGGATCCCCGCCACACCCGCTCCCAAGAAGAGGGCCGAGGTGCTTACCGGCATACCGTCCAAGCTGCCCAGATACAGGCTCCACTGGGGGTCATCGATAATCTCCATGCCCCAGTACATGTCCAACCATGCCTCCGCCGCAAAGTCCGGGAACTCGCTGACCGACGTCATTATCTGACACCAGGTTTCCAGAGATTCCTCATCCTTGACCGTATTTATGGTGAGCCCAGGAGGAAGGGATGCCGGTGCTACCAAAGTCTGCAGTTCCATCGCCATGCCGGTCAACGTAGCAGCATGGAACCAACCCTGATCCTCCAATAGCTGGCCCAGGCCGGGGTCCGGATTGGTTAGTCCCACCCACCAACCCATCGGAAGTCTGCGGGACCTGGCGCGAGAGGTTGCCGTAACAACTGCCTTCAAGGACTCCGCCGCGGTGATACCGGATTGCGGAACCAGACCCAGAACCACGTTGAAGAGGACGAAGGGTATATCCGACGCCGTCCAGGCTATCTCCGGATCTTGCTGGTACTCCAGCCTCGCCCACTTACCCCAGGTCTTAAAGCTCTCAATGGTATTGGCTTCGATAACTTGCTTCAATGCCGAATGGTTGGGGTCTTGGAGGATGTTGTGCATCGTGCGACCTCTTCGATCGATTCGTTTCATTCCACCGGCGGAAAGATTTGGGGTATGACGCTGGGCTAGTCCCTATTGTCTACATAGAAATCAGCATATAGAGGGAAGCGATTCGCTGAGTTTTGAGGCATCATGTTTAGTGTAATCCTAACAGGCAGGAGGACACGATGGATGTTCGCTATCCGGTCTCTCTTGAACGAGAATTGGACCCCAACCTGAGCCTGTGGCTCTGGCTGGTGAAGTGGTTCCTGGCGATTACCCATTACATAATACTGGCGTTTTTGTTTATTGCCTTCGCTGTTTTATGGGCTGTGGCACTATTCAACATCATCTTCACCGGAAGGTATCCTAGAGGCATCTTCGATTTCAACGTGGGAGTATTGCGGTGGGCCTGGCGGATCAGTTTTTACAGTTGCGCAGCCCTGGGAACAGACCGGTATCCGCCGTTCAGCCTGAAAGATTCAGATTATCCGGCTAGATTCGATGTTTAATGCCCGGAACAACTTTCCAAGGGCCTGGTACTCGTAAAATGGGGGTTGCTGGCGATACCCCATACATCGTGGTGGCTTTCCTCCACTGGGAAGTTGGACCACGCTCCGGCGGGCTCAACTCCGTGTTGGTAGTCTTCGCAGCCGTAGTTTTATTGTTCACTGGGCGCTATCCGGTCAGCATCTTTGAACTAGTGATGGGCTTCACCGGTGGGCCTATCGAGTCGCTGCATACGCGAGCCTCATGCGCGATGAGTATCCGCCCTTCCAGCTTAGCCCTTAGCCGGGTCGGTTAATCGCTGGGAAACTAGCATCAAAGAGGACAATAAATGGCAACTCGCAGCACACACATCAGAATCAACGCCTCCAAAGAACAAGTGTGGGCCGTTCTATCCGATTTCGGCGGCATATATCGCTGGAACCCAGGAGTGAGGAATTCGTTCTCCACTTTCTATATCAAAAAAGGAATTCTTGCCACCAGGCGGTGCGAGCTTCTGCCGGGCGACGACTATCTGTATGAGAGGGTTCTGGAGTGGGTTGAAGGCGAGAGCTTCAAAGTCAAGATATACGACACGAATCCACTGACAGAGACACCGTAGTCACCGTAACGCCGGACTACACCCTTAAGTATGGTCCGGTGGGCTGGTTGATGGACCGAATCATGGTGCGGCAACGATTCAACGTCGGGATGGAGGACCTGCTCTCCGGTCTCAAGTGCGACGTCGAAACCGGAGAGGTCTTAGGCGAGCGAATCCCCGGGATGGCGGCGGTGGCGTAGGGCGGCGTAGAGCTGATACCACGTTACGCCTACTGACCGTAATGCTCCTGCCACCAGCGGGCTATGTCGATGCGCCGGGCGAACCACACATCGGGAAACCCGCTAGCATACTCCAGAAACTTCCTGACCGCCTGAGAACGTCCGGGGCGTCCGGTGATGCGGCAGTGGAGACCGACGGACATCATCTTGGGGTGGGTTTGGCCTTCTTCGTATAGGCAATCGAAGGTCTCTTTCAGATATTCGTAGAAGCCTTCGATACTCACTAGGCCGCCGCGCCAGAAGCGGGCGTCGTTGGTCTCAAAACTGTAGGGGACTACCAACCAGGGTTTCTCTTGAACGGTGACGTAATAAGGTATGTCGTCGTTCATGCTGCCGCTGTCATAGAGAAATCCCCCTTCCTGCACCACCAGGTCCCGGGTATTTATGCTGGGGCCATAGCGGGTGAACCAGCCCAAGGGCCTTTCCCCGGTGGTCTTCGTTAGCGATTCGATGGTCATCTGGATGGCCCGGCGCTCTGCTTCCTTGTCCATCAGGTGGTATTCTTCCCACCGGTATCCGTGACCGCACACTTCATGGCCACGGGCAATCACCTCTTTGGCCACCTCTGGGTTCCGTTCCATGGCCAGGGCACAGCTGAAGAAAGTTGACTTGACCTGGTAGCGGTCCAACAAATCCAGAATCCGCCATACGCCGACCCGGCTGCCGTATTCAAAAAACGACTCGTTATATAGGTCCCGCTGGTCGGTGGGAATCGGGGAGGCCACCTCGTTGTTGGTTTCGTGGTGAGGACTCCCATCCAGCAGAGAGTATTCCGAGCCTTCTTCGTAGTTGATAACAACGGAGATGGCAATCTTGGCATCATTGGGCCAGCGCACCTGAGGCGGCGATTGGCCGTATCCGATAAAGTCTCGTTCCGTGCTCACTGATCCTCCCGCCGACCGCAGCGATGACTGGTCCGGCAATCTTTTCAATCACTCCGGCCTATGGTAGCGGTTCATTCCTAGACAAACAATCAGCTGTTATCGATATCCGTCGACAGTTAGGTTCACCACGTCAGCGCCGAAAGACTGCCATATCCCAGTCTCGGCAGCCACCCACCTGTCAATCATGAACGTAATAGTACGTCCGGGGAAAGAAGTCGTCCCAAACTGGAAAACTTTGAGATTGTATGAACCGAGCGAGATAACACCTTCACCGACAGATTCGGAGAACCCGTCAACCCTTGCGGTCATCTCCGTGCCATCCGTAGGACATGATTGGCTCAGACTCAAGCCGTCCATTCTTACCCGGTTACGCCCGGTCACGACACAATGGGTCTCTTGTCGCTCCAAGGCCTAGCCTCTTCAAATGCTGCTGATGCCTGTAAGACACGGGCCTCGGCGCCGTGGGGTCCGATGATGTGGAGGCCGATGGGCATGCCGTCGGACGAGAAACCGCAGGGAACGCTGGAGGCGGTTTGCCCTGTCATGTTTATCGGGAAGGTGAAGGGCAGGAAACCCCAGAAGGGATCAACCTCCTTGCCTCCGATGACCGAGGGCCGGTCCTCTATGGGGAAAGCCGGTATGGCCATCGTGGGAGTCACGAGCAGGTCGTAATCGTCGAAGAAAAGCTCCATCTGGCGGCGGAGAACGTCTGCCCGCAGCAGGGCGCGGGAGAGGTCGGCCCCGGAGATTGAGGCGCCGTGCTCCAAGGAACGCAGCCCGTAATCGGAGAAATCGTCTTGGTGCTCCGGAAGCAAGTGTCCGTAGGATGTGTAGGCAGCAGTGGCGAAGGCGTCCCAGAAGGACTGGAAGGGGTCTTCAATGACCAGTTGGGGCTCCTCAACAACCGCGCCGAGACCCTGAAAGACCTTGGCGGCCTCTCCGGCGATCCGAGCAACTTCAGGGTCGACCCCGGCGTATCCCAGGTCGGCGCTCCAGGCGATTCGGAGTCCATTCACACCATCATTCAGACCAGCCGAGAAGTCTGGCGGCTCTTGGCGCAGCGATGTTGGGTCACGGGGATCGGCTCCAGCCAGCACCTGAAGGAACATGGCCGTATCGGCCACGGTGCGGGACATGGGGCCCGACTGGGAGAACTGATTGGCGGCGGGGCGGCCATACCCACCGAACCGAGGCACGCGGCCCTGGGACGGCTTGATGCCGAAGACACCGCAGAAACTGGCGGGTATCCGTATGGAGCCCCCTCCATCGCTTCCGCTGGCCAGGGTGCACAGGCCCGAGGCCAGGGCCGACGCCGCGCCACCGCTGGATCCGCCGGAAGTCCTTTCCGGGTTCCAGGGATTTCGGCCGGGACCGCCAACTTTGTTTTCGGTGGTGCCGGATAAACCGAACTCAGGGGTGTTCGTCTTACCGAGAATGATTGCTCCAGCCCGGCGGATCCGTTCAACCACCACCGAGTCAACTTCCGGCGTGCGGTCTTTGAACACAGCCGACCCGGAAGTAGTGGGAATGCCCTTGGTCATCTCCAAATCTTTGATGGATACCGGTATGCCGTGGAGAGGCCCCAAGGAGTCCCCCCGCTGAACAGCTTCTTGGGCGGAACGCGCCTGGTCCATCGCTTGGTCGGGACAAAGGGCTAGGTAGGCGTTCAGACGGGGATTGAGGGCTTGAATCCTCTGGTAAAAGAACTCCACCAACTCTGGAATAGCCACCTCTTTCGACCCAATGAACCTGCGCATATCGATTGCTGACGTGAAGGCGAGGTCTGCATCCATATTCGTTGCTCCTCTTTCGGGGATGTCTGGTCAATAACCGGGGAACCTCATGTCGGTCCGGACGTTTCCAGAATGAGGTGATTGCTGAGTATTATGATGAGATGCCGGAGCATTCGGGTAGCTCCATCGTTGGGCCTGGCCGGCGGTCTCCGACGATTGACGCTGAATAGCTCCCAATCTACAATCGCGCATATTATAGCAGCCGTGCCCGAGTATCCAGGCCAGTGCATTTGGCTTGGACCGGTGAAGCAACGGTCCGGAATTCGGAATAGGAGGAGGGAACCTTGCCACTAGTGGGAATGATTGCGAACCCGGCGGCCAGCAAGGACATCCGCCGGTTGGTGGCCCAAGGACGGGTTGTGCCCGACTGGGAAAAGGTGAACATCCTAAAAAGGGCCTTGAGGGGATTGCAGGCCGTGGGAATCGACCGGGTCGTGGCGA
>CAXEOX010000088.1:0-13189 GCA_963997925.1 uncultured bacterium | reverse complement strand
CTTGGGAAGCAAACACTCTACCACTGAGTTACGCCCGCTTAGTCTAGTCGATGATAAGTCGCCCTGTTTTCCGTGTCAACGTGGATCGGTTTTGGGGATGCGTTTCAGGCGTGATTAGCCCTAGACTGGCTCAAGGGGTTGGTGGGGTTCCGGCGGCAGCTCAACGCTGATCAAGTCGCCGGGAGAAACTTGGCCGCTGGATAGGACGATGCCTATTATCCCGGCCTTTCGGATGAGATTTCCTTCCTCGTCGTGGTCCAACGTGGCTTTGGTTAGGCCGGGGCGGAAGTTGTCTAGCTGGTAACAGGGATTGCGTAGCCCGGTCACTTCTACAACGGCGTCTTGTATGCGCAGTCGGGCGCCGATGGGTAGCCCTAATAGGTCGACGCCGTGCGTGGTGATGTTCTCACCCATCTGTCCCGCTGATATGTCGAACCCGGCGGCTTGTAGCTCATCGTAAAGTTCCATGTGGATCATGTGTGCCTGGCGGAGGTTGGGCTTGTTCGGGTCAAGGGCCACGCGGGCTCGTTGCTTAACCGTTTCGCCGGAATGGGAGTCCACTTTCACGCCAAGACCGGTCAGAAGCTGGATGCTTTCTTGATTCGGCTTACTGCAATCATGGGTCGCGCTACAACTCACCGCCGCTACAACTGCACTCATCGAATCTTCCTTAAGATTTAGCTATCATCAGCCAGTCCTGCTGAAGCGCCGGACCGGTCAGCCATCGTTCATGGTCTTCTTGCCTGCCCTCCGGTACCTGCACCCCCAGTCCGTCGGCCAACCGGGTCATAAAGTTGAACGTGCAGGTGATGAGCACAACCGAGAGGATCTGCTCATCGCTTAGTCCCAGCGCCCGGAGTCCATTAACGTCGGCTTCGCTCATGTTCGTCGGTTCCTTGGTCAATTTGGTGGCGAAGTCCAACATTCCCCGTGTTTCCGCGTCCAGGTCGGCTTTGGTGTAATCGTGCATGATGTGGCTGGCAAGTTCGGGGTCGTCGGAGTGCTGACGGAGGAACCCTCCGTGAGCCATGGTTCAAAAGCGGCAGTGGTTGTAAACCGAAACCGTAGTGGCGATGGCTTCTTCCTGCACCCTGGTAAGCGCGGAAGATCCGAAGGTTATCGCTTGGTTCAGGGCGCCAACCGCCTCCATGGCCGAAGGAAGGATGGACATCACCTTTATGACGTTGGACATGGGGACATCATTTTCGCGGATCCAGGACATAGCCGCTCCTCCTCTCCTGATATGAATAAATACCAGGTGATTATACAGGGGAGAAGCCTCTTCCTAACCACTGGCGTCACGGGCTGGACAAGACATTCTTCGGACGGGCTCCAGTTCGTGGCATTCCGATTCCGGCAATCAACAGGCCCAACGCTGCCACGGAACTGATTAAGAACCCTGGCAGATAGCCGCCCGTCAGGTCCCGCAGAGTCCCCACCATTATCGGTGCGACGAACATCCCCAAGCCTGCGAATGTGATTAGCAAACCCCAAACCACTGCGACACGCTCCGGGTCTCTCCCCGTCAACTCCATGGTGCGGGCTAGCAGAGTGGGCACGTACAGCCATGACCCGATGCCGACCATTACCAGCGCCAAGTAGATACCGGCGGGGTTGCCCAATAGGAAAGAACCGGGCCCGCCGATGGCCACTAGAACCCCCGGCCAGATGAAATAACTCCTGGGCGTGCCGAACCGCAGAGGCAAGAACCCCCCAAGAAGAACGGCGAACACCCCTATGAACGGCAACAGGCCAGTTACAAACCCCGCCTGCGTTGGGGACATACCTCGTACTTCGCTGTAGAACGCCGGGAGCCAAGCGGTCAGTGCCGTGTATTGGACCAGCGCTCCAGCATCGGCCAATATCAGCAACATAATCTGACGGTTTCTTAGCAGCCGGGAGATCAGCCTGAAAGGAATGGCGCCGGAGGTCTGAACCGCCCTTACCGGAACCTTGCCCAAGACGATCCAAGCAACTGCTCCCAACAATCCCACTGCCCCAAAAACACTTAGCGAATCCTGCCAACCCATGACGCCGGCCAAGGGCGAGGCCAGCGCGACGGACAGGGCGATTCCCAGGCTTAAAACCGCAGTGTTCAGCCCGTTCATCACCAGCACCTCTTTGGGCCTGAACCATTGCAACAAGAGCGGGCCGGTAGTAATCAATACCAATGCGAATCCAAGCCCGAAAGACAATCTAAGCGCCAAGAGCGAGAAGTAGTTGGGGGCCAAGAAGGACAACGCAGTGAGACTAACCAGCCACCAACCCAGGGTGTAGGATCGCTTGAGGCCGATCCGGGTAACTACAACCCCGCCCGGTAGTCCAAAGCCGGCGAAGACCAGCATCGTTAACGCTATCAGCAGGCCCGCAGCGCTGCGGTTAACCCCATAATCGCTGATGACATCCCCAAGCAATGGGGAGATGGAGAATACATTTAACCCCACTGAGAAGTGGGCCAACATAACCAGACCCGCTATCACTAACCGGTATCGTCTTGGCTGTGTGATTTCTACGGGGGCAGTGGAATCGGAAACCTCGGTCATTCATTCCTCAGATCGCGTGCCTAGCGGGCACGTGGGGCTAGCCAATCGGGCCCGTAAACATAATATCACCCGGCCTGCGCTGCATGTGGGCTACCCCTTTTATCATCCCAGATATCACTCGTTAGGGTGATTTCCCGTGAGCCTCCCAGTTAGATACTGAGCACATCCGAGATTTAAGGGACCAAGATGAATCGGGCATGAGATTCCAAAGTTTGAATCATGTGCCTGGTGAGTCCGAACCCGGTTGGGTGAATGCGTCCGTTAAACCCGGGAGCGATGAAGATCGAAACGGTATCCTGGCGAAGGCGAGGTGTGCTATGACTCAGCTGGACTCACGTGTTGGAACCATGGACTTTGTTGGGGAGAAGCCGGTTCGTGTTGGGACGGCAAAGGGGGAAGACAGGGTGGAGATTGTTGCCGGCCTCGCCGGATACCTGGCGAAATTGGGCTTACCGGATGGTGAATTGGACCAGATGATTACCATGCTGCAGAGCGGACGCCGGGAAGAGACCCCCGATGAGATTGCAGATGGAATTTCAATGGAAGGAGCGGTGGTAGTTCAGGAGCCGGTCTCTCGGCCCAAGGGCACCATCGGCTTGTTCCTGGCGGAAGAGCAGCAGATTCTCAGAGAAGCTTATCAATCGGTGTTCAGCGCTCAGTCCAACATAGAGTTGTTAGGCTCAACCGCTGATACCTCTACTGACTTCCTGGCTGGCATGGTGCAGGCTTTAAAGCCAGACGTCATCATTCTGGGAGTTAAAGCGGTGCAACCATGCACCGTGGAAAAGCTGGAAGCGCTGCGAGAAGCCTGTCCTCAGATGGGTCTGGTTCTGCTGCTGGCTATGTACGATGGGCAGGGCATCAAGGCTCTCCGGGAATTCTCCCGGGATTCTTCTACCGGGTGCGCTTACTTACTGAAGCACACCATCGATACGGTGGAACAGCTCACCCAAGTGGTTAGCTCGGTGGCGGAGGGGAGAATCATCGTTGACCCCATGGTGATGGAAGAGTTGATCCGCACCGGTGACTCCGGTAATGGCGTCGTGCAGGAACTATCTCCCAAGGAGATGGAGGTGTTGGGCTGGCTGGCCAAGGGCTACCGCAACGATACGATAGCCGGGCTACTGTCCAGGGACGTGAAAACCGTGGAGCGCCATATCAACAACATCTATAGCAAACTACAGAACAACAAGCCTGACAACCCCGACGCCACGATGCATCCCCGGGTACGTGCCGCGCTGATGTATCTGAAAGCCGTGGGCCTGTTGTCTGGGACCGAAGACGGTGATGAATAGAAACTGATTCTGCTCATCGTGACCGTTGGACATTGAGCAGGCGTGGATTGCCCGTAGGCCGGGGACCGACTCCGGCAGGTTACCGTTGTTCGTCGCAACAAGAAATCCCCCGTCATTGACGGGGGATTTTTATTTCTGCCTAGTTCTCTAGGCGATTCGGTAGCTCGCGTTTCAGCTACCGCCTGACATAGAGAAGGGGCCGCTGGCCCACATTCCAACGGCCCCAGATCTAAGAGATATGAGTAGGATCTGCCTCCGGTCTTCTCGTGGAGAAACCCGGATCGCTGGGACACACCCCAGCAAACTTAGAATACCCCGCGATGAGTCCTCGTCACAGGGAGTCACCACTTAGTATCCCTGTTGTTTACCCTCAAAGCCGTTGGGGGTTAACACCCGGAAAACTTGGGTGCGAATCTTGGAGGCAAAGCTAGTCTGCCCTATTGTTTCGTGCTCAAGACTGCGGCATTCTATATAAGCGGGCTCCGGTTATGAGGAACGGATTCCCAGTAGACGACGCATATCGCATCGTCGTGGACCTCTAGTTAGACCGGATGGCCTAGGTAGATATGGCGATTCCTGGCCGGAGTATGTGGAGTGTGTGCAAGAGAGAGGAAGCTGCCCCAACCCATGACGCATGAGCAAGAACTCATCAATACACTGTTTTATGACAGATCGATACCGAGGTTTAACCATATATGAATAGAGATTTTTTCGGACGGCATGGCGCGAAAAACGCTGGCCGGGACGAGTTGCTTTCCTACTTGGGCGAACTTGGTCTGAAAGACGCCGACAAGGATAAATGCCTTCGCTATCTGGACGGCCACTTGCCGGAAGACCTGATTCAAGTGAAGAACGGAGTTGATCTGGCGCTAGGTACGGCCGGATATAACCATAGGAAGTCCGCCCAGAAACGCCGAAATATCGGACTGTTTCTGGCTGAGGAGCAGCAGGTTCTGAGAGGCACCTACGAAGCGTATTTCGAGACTCACGACGCTATCACGCTGCTGGGCTCCGCGTCGGATGTCTCCGGTGAATCCTTGATCAAAGCCGCAGAGGCGGCCAAACCCGATGTGGTGTTGCTTGGGGTCAAGGCGTTGCGTCCGGCTATGCTGGAAAGCCTCCATGAACTCAGAGAGGATTACGACGAAATAGGCCTAGTACTCCTTGCGTCCTCCTACGACGATCGGGATTTAAAGTCGTTGCGGTCGATACCCATCGGCGGCCCCTTGGGAACGGCCTATCTCTACAAGCACACCATGGACACTCTTGACCAGGTGGCCCGGGTCATCAAGTTGGTAGCAGAGGGACGAATAATCGTCGATCCCAAGGTGATGTCGGGATTGATTGATGCTGAACAGTCCGTTGGGCCCATCCCGCAACTCATCCCGGCCATGGATGCCTGGGATGTGGGTGTTTCGGATATGGAAAGTGGGGCAGAAAAAGATGATGTGACCGGTGCCCCGCGAACTGTCCAAGGAAGTCTGAAAGATGCATGCGCTGCTCTTGAGCAGGGCGGGATCTGTGTCGACCGGGCGGTGTTTGAGGCTCTGGTCTGTCTGTCGGCATCGGGGCTGCTGTCCTCACATCCCCGCTAGGGACAGCGAAGACAGTAGCAGCTTGATCTGCCTAGTTCGGGGAGCCAGCCTGTTGGTTGCTCCCCGTTTCCATCTTCCGGCCGTTCTCACTTTGGGGCGATGGACTGGGGACGGCTTCCGGATGGGCGCCTTTGATGATTTTCGCCGCCAAGAACCCGGCCCCAAACCCGTTGTCGATATTCACCACTGCCACGCCCGGAGCGCAGCTGTTCAGCATGGCCAATAAGGCTGCCAATCCCTGGAAACTGGCTCCGTAACCGATGCTGGTAGGCACGGCGACGACCGGAGCCTGCACCAGCCCTCCAACCACGGAAGGCAGAGCCCCTTCCATGCCGGCGACCGCGATAATCACTCTGGCCCGCTGCAGTGTTTCCATCTGGTCCAGAAGACGGTGGATCCCGGCGACTCCGACATCGAAGACCCGCTCCACCCCACAGCCCATCAACTCGGCGGTAAGTGCCGCTTCGGTGGCGACAGGGAGATCGGCGGTCCCGGCGCAGAGCACCAGAACACCGGGTATAGTCACCAGGTTGTCGCGCCGCTCTACAATCACGGTCCTAGCCAAGTCGTTGTATGAGGCGTCGGGAGCGACGGCTAGGATGGCTGAGTACATCTCCTGGCTGGCCCGAGTGACCAGCAGGACGTCGGACTGCTGGAGTATCGTCCCGGCGATGGAGGCGGCCTGATCGGGGGTCTTACCCTCGCCGAACACCACCTCCGGGAATCCCGTGCGGATCGCCCGGTGGTGGTCTACCTTGGCAAAGCCAAGATCCTGGTAAGGGAGGTCCCTTAGCAGGCCTACTGCGTCATCAAGGGAGAGACCGTCATTGGAGTAGCGGAGCAGAACTTCCCGCAAGCGATTCTCGTCGATGGTTATTCTCCCTCAGTTCAGCTACTGGGACACTCCGGTCCCTTGATATCCAGGCTAGGCGAATACCGCTCCGCCGACAAATGGCTCGACCGCTTCTTTGACGTTGGCCGACAGATCACGGAAGCTGGAGGCCGTCGAGGCCGGGATGCTTACTTTGGAGAACATTATGACCACGAAGAGTTCCCCAGAAGATAAGACGCCGCCAAATCCTAGGACCGACTTCACTCCGTAAGGTTTCACGAAGTCGTCTTGGGCCGGGATGCAGGGGCTGTCCACTGCGTCGGCGATATGGAAGGTGTTGAAAGTCTGGCGCGCCAGGTCGCCGATGACGTTGGGGTCGGGACTAATGACCGAGCCCATCTCGATGCCGAACTGGCTTACCAACTGGGCAATCATTGGAATTCCACCCACGAAATCCGCGCTGGCCAAGGGGATCGCCCGGTGACCGCTTGAGGTGGACCGGGAGTTCCAGTCGGCGTGCTCTCCGGCGGTGGCCATCATGGTCAGACATTTCATGTCTTGAGATTCCGGTGCGCCGCCCATTATGCCGCTGGCGAATTCTTGGAGCCCGGAGGCTAGCTGTCCATAGGGGTGAGTCTTGTAGAAACGTATTAGGGCGCAGGCCTTTTCGTTGGTTTCGGAGTTGATGACGTTGTTGTATGGGTGCTGCACAATGTTGTTAGCTGCGGTTTCCATGCTGCTGGCGGCTGAACCTAACGCTCGCAGGGCGTTGCCGCACTCGGTGGCCTCGGATTGGGTGAACCTGGTGAGATCGTACATTGGTTCTCAACCTCCATTCAGCTTTCATCTAAGCCCGTTTGGACATTCGAAACGAGCGTTGCGCCCACTGGTCCGGGGATTAGATGCAAGATATTAAGAACAGATGCAAATCAGAATGATGGAGGTTTCTAGGAAGCCTTTGGCTTAGCCTTGGACGCTGACTGATTCTTTATTTTGCTTGCCAGCACTTCGTTCATACTGCCGGAGCGGAACCCTTCTAGGTCAAGGGTTACGTAGGCGTACCCGATGGATCGGAAATACTGTCCGATATTCTTCCGCGTGTCCTCGTCCAACAGAGCCGGGAAATCAGCCGGTGTAACTTCGATCCGGGCGACGGTTCCGTGATGGCGGACTCGCAGTTGTCCTATGCCCAAACCCCTCAAGAACTCCTCGGCTTTGGCGATGCGGGTCAAAGCTTCCACGGAAACGGGGGTCCCGTAGGGAATGCGGGATGAAAGGCAAGCTTGGGCCGGCTTGTCCCAAGTGGGCATCTCCATGTCCTTGGACAACGACCGAATCTCGACTTTGGTTAGCTCGGCCTCGACAAGGGGGCTGCGCACACCGTACTGTTTGGCTGCGTCTAGTCCCGGCCGAAAGTCGCCCAGATCGTCGGTGTTGGTGCCGTTGGTCACCCATGCGTAGCTGTCGGACTCGACAAGCTTACTGATGTGGGAGTAAAGCTCGTCCTTGCAGAAGAAGCAGCGGTTGGGGGTGTTCGCCAGGTAGTCTGCCCGCTCCACTTCCCCGGTCTTAATGATGCGGTGGTTGAGACCTAACTTCTGAGCCAAGGCCACGGCCTCCCGCAGTTCTGATGGAGCCAAGCTGGGGGATTCGGCGGTCACAGCTAGGGCTCTATCGGCCAATACCTGGTGGGCGGTGGCCGCTAAGAAGGCACTATCGACGCCGCCGGAGTAGGCGACTATGACCGAGCCCATCTCTCGTAAGATGTCCTTTAGTGACTCCATCTTGGCGGAGGTGTTCGTCAGTTGAGAGTTGTTGGTGTCGGTCGACATAATCTCTCCGGTGTTTGGGGGAAGTGAGCCTGATGGGAGGAATCTGAGGGTTTAACCAACGCTACACCCACCCATAAGCAGTGTCAACCAGCGCGTTAGTCCGGCAGATCGTAGCTTTCCAGCAGGCCGTCCACCATGTCCGTCACGGTACTCCAATCATAGTTCTGGAAGGACCGTCCTCGGGTAACGAAGGGTCCGCCGGAGTAGAACATCTCGTATTGGGCTTGCCGGGAGCCGAACTCGGAACCTACAGCGTCCCAGGCCAGTTTGAAGAGCTTAACTTTGTCTTTGGGCTCTGCCACGGGAGACCGCTGGGTGCGGTGGATGAATGATGCGGTTTCCGGATTGCCAAAGTCGGCCACCGACGGCGGCATCATAATCATGCTGGCCCCGCCCAGATCCCGCACGTGGTGGACCAACTGGGGATAGAACTGTTGGCTCAGGACCTGGGTAGCGTAGAGGAGCCTTCGGTCCGGAACGAAATAAGGCCCATAGGAAACTCCACCCGCTTCCATCCCCTTAATCATACCTTCAACCATGGCGGTGTTGGCCGCCAGGTAGCCCAGCGTACCCGCCACCTCCGGTATGGAAACGATGCCGTTGGTTTCGGCAATCTTTCTCGCCAGCCCAAGCAGGAATCTCATCTTGACCATCATGCGTATCTGCGCCTGGTAGTTCTGGTACATGTGGGCCGGTGTCTCGGCGAATTGGGCCCGGCAAATCTCGGTGTTCTTGTGGACGAAAACCCGGTCCCAGGGCACTTTCACGTTGTCGAACAAGATAATCGCGTCGTTCTCGTCAAGGTGAGACGACAAAGGGTTGTCGAACTGGGATACGGCCGACGCCTCATAGGATTTTCTCGGCAGTATCTTCAGTCCCTTGGTAGCCATTGGCATGGCCGCCGAAAAAGCGTACATCTCCTCGCCAGGCTTCAGGGGCGCACCGGTAGTCACCAGCAGCTCGTCGGCGATAACGGCGCTGGTTCCCAGCATCTTGGCGCCATTGATGGTGATACCCACGCTGTCTTCGTCGCAGATAGCGGCGATCAACGTCTCGTCTTCCTGCTGAGAAACGTCCTTGCTGTGGTCCGCGCGGGGATTGGCGATGACGTAGGTAACGAACAGATCGTTGTCGCGGACGTAGTTGAAGTAATCCATCAACGCCTTAGCTCGATCTTCGCCTCCCCTCCGGAAGACATCGATGCCCATTGCCATGCCGCTCAGACTTGAAGCCACGTGGTCGGGCGAGCGGCCCATAAACCCGAAGGTAAGCTCGGCCCACGCCGTGATTGCCTCCCGGCGTTGCACCAATTCTTGGTGGGATTGGGGAAGCTGCCAGCAACGGTTGACCCGGACGCCGCTGTTGGGCGACGGAAAGGTCATCAACTCCTCGTTCTCCGGGGCGGCTTGAAAGTCGTATAGACGGGCCACCGTGGCCAGTGCGTTCTTGAAGGCCGGGTGCTCGCCGGCGTTCTCGATTAGCTGCCCATCCAGGTAGATGGACCGGCCGTCTTGCACATTCTTGATATAGTCGGCTCCGGTTCGGGTCATCAGGAGCCTTGGCGAATGAAGTCGGCGATGTGTTCGCCAATCATCATGGTGGTGACATTGGTGTTGGCCCTCACGCAGTCGGGCATTATAGAAGCGTCCACGATTCGCAGGTTCTCAAGGCCGTGTACTTTGCCGTACTGATCCACCACCGCCATGGGGTCGCTGGCCGGGCCCATCTTGCAGGTGCAGGAGATGTGCTGCCCGGTGGTGACTTCCCGCCGCAGGAACACGTCTAACGCGTCGTCCGATTCCAGTTCAGCGTCGGTGGGCTCGATGCGCTCCTCGATGATGTCCTTGTACCCTTCGTCCTGACCAAGCTTGACGCACAGCCGCACCAAATCACGCAACCGGCGCCGGTCGAAATCCTCATCGAGGTACCGGTAGTCTAGGAATGGCTGGACGGCGGGGTCCGTCGAAGTTAACCGCAACTCGCCGGAACCTACCGCAAGGTTCAGAATCGCCAGCATCCTGATGCCCAAGGGTTCCATCCGGTCGCCGCCCTCATTAACCTTTCCGGTGGCGAAAGACTGCATTAGCACCTGCAGGTCGTTACGCAGGTCTGAATCTTCAGCGGTGAAACGAAGAGCCATCTGAACTCGAGGGGCAAACCCGTCCATGGGGTGGTCTTTCTTGGTCCTGAACGTCACGTAGACCATGGGGTGGTCGCGCATGTTCTGTCCCACGCCGGCCAGGTCGTGGACCACCGGTATGCCCAAGGCCTGCAACTGGGCCGCCGGACCTACGCCCGAAAGCATGAGGGTTTGGGGTGAGCCGATGGCCCCGGAGCTCAGGATAATCTCCTCACCCTCGGCCGTAAAAGTTTCGCCGCCGCTCTCCACTTGGACGCCAGTGGCGCGTTTGCCCTCGAAGAGAATCCGGTGCACGGTGCAGTTCGCCTTGATGGTCAGGTTCAGCCGGTGCCGCGCCATGTCCAGGTATCCCAGGGCGGTGCTCCAGCGGATGCCGTTGGGGTTGTTGACCGGGCATGGTCCCACTCCGGACACCCCCGGTGCGTTGTGGTCTGGGCAATCCGGGATTCCGGCGGTCCGGCAAGCATTGTAGAAAGCGGATTGTTCTGACAGCATGGTCTCGGGCTTGAAGCGGTGGACGATGATAGGACCTTCAGAGTTATGGAAGTCCCCGCCGCCGAAGTCGGTGTCCGACTCCACCATGCGTAGGTATTGCATCACATTCTGGAAGCTCCACTGGTCGTTGCCCTTGGCTGCCCAAGAGTCGTAGTCTTCTGGCACGCCGCGGAGGAACACCTGGCCGTTGATGGCGCTGGAGCCGCCGGTTACCTTGCCTCGGGGGACCAGCATGGTCGGGGCGGTATCGGTTGCCTTGCCCTCGAATTGCCAGTTGTGGTCGCTGACCATGATGTCCGTGGCCGTGGCGTAGCCGAACTTAACCTCGTCGGGAAGTTGCTCGAAGTCCGGGTAGTCGGGCCCTGCCTCTAACAGCAGCACCGATTTGTTGGAGTCCTCGCTCAGGCGTGTAGCCATTATGGAACCAGCCGAACCCGCGCCGAGGACTATATAGTCGTACTTCATTCTTGGAGCCTCCTGGTGGATTGCCTAAAACCGGATAGACTTGGGTATTATACATGGCCCGTTGGAACGTCATACGTAACGGCGATTCCGTGGAAAGTGGGGAGGCTCAACGATTATGAAGAACTGCCGGGTAGGTGCCAAAGGCCTTCGGGCCATGGCGACACGGTGTCGCGGCTTCTGAGGGAGACAGCAGCGCAAAACTGCAAATCATCTTGACGTCAGCCCGCTAAGGAGCGTGGGGGCGGGACAGGCGGCGACTGATTAAATCGCCGCCTAAGAACCGGCTGGGCTTCTATCAGTCGCCGCTGGCTTGGGGGGCGGGAGTCCCGCTGGGGGTCTGACTGACACCAGGGGTTGTTTTCGTGAATATAGCGACGAACGCGCCTGCGGCCATGATCCATACCACCACCAAGGCGGAATATTGGAAGCCTTGTCGGTAGGCGGCCTGGGCTTCAAACACCGGCAGCACTTCTATGGCCACCGGCAGCGCTAGACCCAAGACGGCTGCGCTTATCGTCGTCCCGATTGTGTGGCCCATCTGCCGGGTTGTTTCCAACATACCCGACGCAAACGTCCGGCTCTCTTCCAGGGCGTTCATCACCACTGCGTTATTTGCCGTACTGAACAGGTTGAAGCCGATGCCCGCGGGCAGCAACATGATGGGAAGCATCCAGAATGGAACATCTCCTGCTAAGAAACCCACCATCAGGAATGCACCTGCAATCAGGGCCAGGGAGGCGGGTCGGAAGAATCGCGGGTTATAGCGGTCGTAGATCCAGCCGCCCAAGGTAGGCAGGAACAAACCCAAGAATTGATTGGGGAACAACACTACGGTGACCATCAACGGTATCTGGCCAAGCCCGTCTTCCACCATGATGGGAATCAAGGTAGTCACCGCCAGCATGGAGAGGTGGGCGGTGGTGTTGGTAAATAGGGCCATGGAAAAATATTTCTGCTTGAAATACCGAAGGTCTAAAAAGGGCTCTCGGCTACGTTGTTGCACCACGATGAACAAGCCCAGCAGGGCAAGGAAAAGCATGTGCATGGGAAGGTGGTAGCTAAGGGCTTCGCGAGAAACGAATGATTCGTCCCCCTCGTGGACGTGCAACCCGGAAAGGATGAACGTCCCCAGGGTGACCACCATCAGGGCGGCGCCTATGTAGTTTATCTTTATCTTGGAAGCATTGGCCGCGGCTTGCTCAACCTGGTATTTCAACAATGGGTAGCTATGCTTGATGGCTATAAGCCCCAGTGGCAAAGAGGTTAGGAAGACCAAACGCCAGCTGATGAACTGTAAAAATAGCCCGAACGCCACGAGGCCAATCAGACCGCCCATGCGGGCCGCAACCGCGGGAACGGAAAAGGCGCGTCCTCTTTCGGTGTTGTCGAACACCATCGCCAGGATCGCATTGGAGTTAGCCGTGATTAACGCTCCGCCGATGCCGACGAAGCCACTCCAAAATATCAGTTGGTTCAAGCTAACGGACGTGGCGGCCAGAGTGCTGCCTGCACAAAGGATGACTGCGCCAAGCAAGTACATCTTGGCGTGTCCGTACTTTTCTCCCAGTCGCGCTGCCAGGAAAACCGTGCTTCCCAACACCAGCAGGCGGACAATCACCAGCCACGCCGCTTGGGCCACATCTACGTCGAAATATCGGGCAACGGAGGGAATCGTTAAGGCGATGGGAATACTGGATAGTTGGACCAGAAGCTGGGTGGAAGACAGGGCTATCATCGTCTCTCGGCGCTGCTTGTCTGTTCCCAGTTCCCTGAACGCGCCGATAACGTTCAGGCGATGAATCATCATTCCCAATAAAGCCAAGTCCGTCTCCAAAACCGAAGCACGGTGTTAGCTAGGCTACCCGCTCAGCAACAACCATGACGAAAATCATCGAATACTAACCGCGAGTCTATATCGTATCCTTACGCCTGTCAAACCGAATAATTAAATAATGCAACAATCATGTGGGCGGTGTGGAACATACGGAAAGT
>CAXEOX010000087.1:0-13247 GCA_963997925.1 uncultured bacterium | reverse complement strand
GGCATTGAAGAGGTAGAGAGTTCGAGTCTCTCCAGCTCCACCAACTTTTTCTTCCGCTCCGGGTTCTCACGCGAGGTGTTAACGGGCCCTCAACCCACTCACCCAAAGAACCCCGCATCTATCTCCTCCAATATAGTCCCAGCCACTAACTCCGGCCGCTGTATCGGCACGTCGTGGATGCTATCTTCCATCCACTTTATCTGACTCGTCGCCAGGAGCTTCTCGGCAACCGCCAGCGACTTGGCACGCCTCTCATCCCTTTCTGCCGCTGTCCAGTCGCTCTTTTGCCTTGCTGGCATGATTAACACTGGGCACTGCACTTGGGAATAGAGGGCTGGGGGGTGATGGTTCCATAGGGCTTCGATGATTCTGAGATGGTTGTCGCGGCTCAGATTGGCCCGGATGGTGTTGTCGGGCAGCACTTCAAAGTTGGCTAGGACTATGTCCTCAACGTCATTACCGTTGAACCTGTCCTTGCCTCTAGACCGGAACCGCTCCAAGAATGCCTCCTTGGTGACACCCGTAAAGATCGGCGGGGCCATCTCTTCCTTGGCTTTCTCCAAGCTCTCATGACGTACCGACGGTTCTATCATCCCACCGTCGACGAAGCAGATGCCCCTTGTTTCTTCCGGATAGGACACAGCAAATTCCAAAGCGACGTCGCCGCCCCAGGAATGGCCAACCACTATCGGGCGCTCCATGTTTTTAGCGTGGATAAGAGCCATGAGGTCGTTGCCAACCGTGGCGAAGTCGTAGCCGCTATCCGGTTTTGCGCTTTGTCCGTGGCCCCGTTGGTCCAGCGCGATTACTGCATTATTCTCCGCCAGAATCGGCGCCACCATGTCCCAGATATGACAGTTGGACGCCAGGCCGTGCAATAACACGATCGGTTGCCCGGACCCGCCCCAATCCCGGTAGTGAAAACTCATCCCGTTCAGGTCTACCCATTCGTCTTTGGGAGTCGGTGGCATATCATCTCCAGATATCTTGACTTTCATCGCCGGATTCAAGCAGCGTATGGGAAACACATCTCTCGGCTATTTGTCGCCGTTCCGGATAAAATCGGCGACTCGCTCGGCTATCATGATGGTGGTGGCGTTGGTGTTGGCCCGCGTTATCTCCGGCATGACCGAAGCGTCGATAACCCGCAGCCCTTCCAATCCATGCACCCGGCAATACTGATCGACCACCGCTGCTGGGTCCGATGCGGGACCCATCTTGCAGGTGCCGCAGGTATGTCCAGCCACGCCTATGTTGCGGTCCAACCATGCGTCCAAGCTGGTATCGGATGCCAGGTCGGTTTCGCTGGGTGAGATACGCTCTTCGATGATTCCCTGGAAACCCTGATGGCCAAATATGCGGACGCAGGTGCGCACCGCCTCCCGCATCCGCTCCCGGTCTTGGGTTTGGACCAAGGACTGGTAGTCGAGTTTGGGTTGGACCATGGGATCGGCGGAGGCAAGAGTGAGTTCGCCCGCGCTCTCCGGTAATTCCAACCGGCAGCCAACCCTAATCTCATCGGCTTCCCTGCCCTTTGGACCCGACGTGAGGGGCTGTACCTGGATGTCGTTCCGAGTGGTGGATCCAGCGGCGGCGAACCGCAAGGCAACCTGGTTCCGGGGGGAATCCGGTGGCAGGGAATATCCTGCTTTGGGTTGAAATCTCAGGGACAGAGAGGGATGGTTCTTCAGGTTTTGACCCACTCCCTCCAAGTTATGGACTGAGGATATTCCCACGCGGTCCAGGTTGCTGCCAGGACCCACTCCGGACAGCATCAATAGCTGAGGCGAAGCGACAGCTCCGGCGCTGAGAATAATCTCGTCGCCTTCGACCACGAAAGTTTCGCCGCCGCTCTCGGCCTCGATTCCGGTGGCTCGCTTGCCATCGAATAACACCCGGTGAACCAGGACATCTCCTTTAATCGTCAGGTTAAGGCGATGACGGCAAGACTCCAGATGGCCGATGGCGGTGCTCACCCGCACCCCATCGACGTAATTCAATGGGAATTGCCCAACCCCCGTGGCCTCCGGGCTGTTCATGTCCGGATCTTCGGGAAATCCCTCCGCCACGCAGGCGGCGTGAAAAGCCGACTGAAGAGGCAGCCAGGTTTCGCGAGGATGCCGGCGTACGGATATCGGCCCATCGGAGCCATGGAAGTCGTCGTGGATATCCAGGTCAGTTTCCAGCTTTCTGAAGTAGGGCAACACATCCAGATAGCTCCACCGATCGTTGCCCATCTCAACCCAATGCTCAAAGTCTTCGGGTGCGCCCCGGAGAAATATCTGATGGTTGATGGCGCTGGTGCCGCCAACAACTTTACCGCGGGGAATCGTCACCGGGTCCGGCCTATTGGGGCTGGCCGAGCCTACAAAGTTCCAGTTGTGCGGACCGTTGTCCTGCGAGGCCGCTTGATTGGCGTCATGTTCAATCTCATCCGGCATCGTGGCCCGGTCCGGATAGTCCGGGCCGGCTTCCAGCAATAGCACAGATCGTCCGGCGTCCTCCGTCAGGCGCGCCGCCAGCACGCAGCCTGCGGAGCCCGCTCCGATTATTATCGTGTCATACCGCATCATTCACCCCGTTACAAAGCTGAGAGTTTCCATAACTCATAGATATTATCCGTTTCCCCGCTGATTAGCCACGTATCACCCTTAGCGACGAAACTGCTATACTGGTTACACGGCATCGATACATCGATACGATGACCGAATCGAAATGACGGCATTTTTCGGGCTGAGAGTGTGGCTTGGCTCAACGCGGTCAAGGAGCAAACCCTCTCAGTGAGTTTCCAAGAATTCCAACTAGATCCCACTATTCTCTCCGGCGTTAAGGCCGTAGGTTACACAACTCCAACCCCTATCCAACAACAGGCGATTCCTTCCATCATGGAAGGAAAGGACCTTCTAGGACTGGCACAAACCGGCACCGGCAAGACTGCCGCTTTCGCGTTGCCTATCCTTCACAATTTGGTCCGTAACCCCGGCTCACGTAAGATTCGTGTGCTGATAGTTTCCCCGACCCGCGAACTGGCCGAGCAGATCCACCAAGCTTGCATCGGCTTCGCGAAGGACACCAGAATCAAAAGCATCGCGATATACGGCGGTGTGAGCAAGCTCCCCCAATTTAAGGGACTTCGGCGCTGCCCGGAAATCGTGGTGGCTTGTCCCGGACGATTGTTGGATCTCGTCGGCGACAAAGCCATCGACCTATCCGGACTTGAGGTGTTGGTGCTGGATGAAGCCGACACCATGTGCGACATGGGCTTCTTGCCCGATGTCCGGCGCATCCTCAACCTGGTTCCATCCAGCCGGCAAACCCTCTTGTTTTCGGCCACCATGCCGGAAGACATCCGCATGCTGACGAAAAACATTCTCAAAGACCCAGTCACGGTGCAGGTCGACACCATCGCACCGGCGAAGACGGTGTCTCACGCTTTATATCCAGTGCCAGACGCCCTGAAAAGGGGCCTGCTGCTGGCGATATTGGAACAAACGCCCACCGGAAGGACATTGGTCTTCACCCGGACGAAGCACCGCACCAAACGGCTGGCCTTGGATCTGTTGAACCATAAGTACCGGGTCGCTTCATTACAGGGCAACCTATCTCAGAATCGGCGTCAGCAATCGATGGACGGGTTCCGGGATGGGAAATTCGACATCCTGGTGGCCACGGACATCGCATCCCACGGCATCGACGTCCCCGAGGTATCCCACGTCATCAACTTCGACATGCCGGATACCGCGGACGCTTACACCCACCGCATCGGCCGTACCGGCCGGGCGCTCCAAACCGGCGAAGCCTTCACCCTGGCGGTGCCGGAAGACCGGCCCATGGTTCGCGTCGTGGAGAGGGTGCTGAACGCCAAGATTGAACGGCGGCGGTTGCCGGGCTTCAACTACGGCAACTTCAACCCGGAAGCCCAATTCCCCCAAGACCGGCCCATGCAGCCCCAGCGTAATGGCGCACAACCCGGCAACAACAACGGCACTCGCAGACCGGCCGGTCCTGGTCAGGCCACGCGAAGGGCCGCACCAGCACCGGCACGCAGAAGTTCGGCCGGAGCACCCACCAGCGCCGGAGGAGGGCGTCCGAATTTCGGGCGGCGTCCAACCGGCGGCCACCGCAGACCCGCCTAGGGCTGCACCGGTAACGATGAACCACCAGGCGCATATCGACCGCTTTCGCAGCGCTCGCAGCGACCACACCCTGGTGGTTCTGGAAGGACTCCACCCCCTGAAACATGCGATTCGCTTCGGTGCGGAGTTACTGGAAGTGCTTGCTCCGGAGGGTGGAGACCTGGACCGATTGGTAGCGGAATACGCACCGGACACTGCTATCGTGATCGAAAGCAACATCCAGACAATCGCCACAGATACCTTCGCCAAACTTGCCCCGGTAACACCCCCCACCGGCGTGATTGCCATCGCCAAGCGGCCCGAAGTGTCCCCAGTCGATATCCTAAATAACCCCGAAGATGCTCCGGTGGTGCTGCTGGAGAACCCCAGAAACCAACTGAACATCGGCGCAGCGATCCGAGTATCGGCGGCAGCAGGAGCCGCCGGGGTTTTAACCACCGGCCCCCAGGACCCCTGGAACCCGGCAGCGGTTATAGCCGCGACCGGACTACAGTACGCCTTGCCAGTCGCCCGTATCGATTCCCTTCCTGACTCCAATCGCTCCCTAGTGGTTTTCGACCCCGATGGCGAACCGTTACAGAAGGGATCATTGCCACCCCACGCCATCCTTGCCTTCGGAGCGGAACGTGAGGGCGTCAGCCGAGAACTTATCAGCAAATCCGACCACTGCGTCTCCATCCCCATGTCCCCCAGCGTCTCCAGCCTCAACCTAGCCACCGCCGTCTCCGCGGTTCTATATGCCTGGAGATTGGGGCTGTAACCCAGCCTCAGGACGATTCCCTTCCCTTTAGTCGAATATTGGATTGGCAAGCAACTAAGCCAGTCTTCCCTCCGTTGACACTACATTTGGGCAACCATATAATTGCGCTCGCCGCGAATACCGCCCGGATATTCAACTGTATGGGGGAAGAATGGCCAAGTTAGTTCTAGCAGCCGGGGTTCCACACCCGCCAAGATTGGCTCGGGAGATGCAAGACGCTCCGGGGCAATTGCGGGGAGAAGCCCTGTTCAAGCAAGTCGCCGGTTACTTTGAGGCGGCGGCTCCCGACGTCATAATCGAGTTGGACTCGGATCACTTCGTCCAATTCTTCTATGCCAATGTTCCGGCCTTCTGTGTCGGGCTGGCCGAAGAATCCGAGGGTCCGGCGGAGATTTGGTGCCCGATGCCCCAATACACAGTGAAGGGCGACGTCAAGATGGGCAAAGGCTTGTTAGGTTACGGACTCAAGTCCAACTTTGACCTGGCCGCCGCCGAAGAACTTCGCCTGGACCATTCCATGATGGTTCCCCTGCACTTTCTGAACCCCAACATGGAGATCCCGGTTATCCCTCTGTACGTCAACGGCTTCGCTGCCCCTACGCCCACGGCCCGAAGGACATTCTCCCTGGGTCGAATGTTGCGTAAGTTCATCGACCAATGGGATGAGAACAAACGCGTCGCCATCTTGGCCAGTGGCTGTTTCGCCATGGACGTGGGCGGCCCGCTGCGGGGATGGACCGACGACAACTGGGTCGGCACCGTGACCGACCTGTTGGAGAACGGCAAGTACGAATCCCTGGCCCGGCGGGCCACGGCCCAACGGATGGCCGATGCCGGAAATAACAGCACCGAATTGCTCAACTGGATCGGCCTGACCGGTGCGGTGGGTGAAAACCGGCCCCTCTTCGTGGAAAATGACGAGGGTAGCGGCTACGCGGTATGGGACCTGGAAGGAGGCCGGAAATGAGCGTCTACCTGCTGAACAAGATTCTCTACATGACCGACAATGACGCCGATTTCCGAAAGCGCATCAAAGAAGACCCCGAGGGCACAATCAAAAGTTTCCCATTGAGGGGTGATGAGATTGAAGCCATGATTCTCGGCGACGTGGGGACTCTGTACCAGATGGGAGTCCACACTTTCTTCCTAAACCACATGGCCCGGTACGAGATGTTCGGCGTCAACCGGGACAACTATCTAGAGCGCATCCGCTCCCACATGGAATACGACCCCCGCTTCGAACTGGGAGCCATGCCATTGCAGTACGTCCCCAAGGAGTCCTAACTGGCCGGTGATAGGCATTGTTTGGCGGATTGTTTCAACATCCACACCTTCAAACGCATCACATGGACGTCTTCACCATATGAGAAAACCCAAAATCTTTACCGTCAGCCGCGCAAGGGCGTTGGTTGGGAACATGCTGGGTAATCAGTTCAGCAAGTACAGCTCCGAGGAATTGGAGGCTATGGTTCAGCACTTGGAAGAATCATTCGCCAAAGACGAGGCCGACAAGGAAGATGGTCTACCAGATTCTGTAAAAATATCCGAGCCGCCTCCTAGGGCCAACTGATTACCGGGGGAAAAACCCCCGATATCGGATTGATATATCGGAGTCTGGGTGAAGGCGGTGAAGATCTCGTAGTGGATGCCGGCTAGCGGGTCTTTTGAGGGCGTCGTTACTCGGTAGCCACTGCGGGATTGGGCGCCACCGCTGCTTGATGCGGTGGTGCTGCCCGGTTCTTTCCCCAGCCGGGCTTTCAACCAGTCCTCGTCCACATACCCCTTTTCATCAACCTTCTTTTCTTCTATCGCTGCCTGGGTAGGTATCAGCACGTGGCCGGTGGCCGCCAGAACCGGGCTGACGTATCTCCCGCGGGCAACACCGTCGAATCCGAACAGTTTCTCCCCGGTAAGCACATTCGCCGCTTCCCAAGTCCTGTCATCTACGCTATAGACAACGTCTATCCCGTTCAGTCCCCACACGGCGTTTTCTTCTTCAGCATCGGTACTGGTAACCTGTCTCAAGTTACCGCCATCCGTATCCATGATCCACAACTCGGAGTCGGGACCACGGCGGCTATCAACCGCCGGTCCTTCATCGTTGGCGTAAAACATGATTCGCCTTCCGTCAGGGGATAACCTGGGGCCCTTTGGAAAATCGACTCGGCCCTTGGTCAAGTTCTGCTGACCTGAGCCATCCGCATTCATCAGTCAGATGTCCCAGGAGAAGGCGTCCTGATCGGAAAAATAGACAATCTGGGAATTATCCGGAGACCAACTGGCATACCTGGCCCCGTTCTGGCCTTTGGAATTCGATGTAAGCTGCTTTACGCCACCGCCGTCCCAGTCCATAACAAATATCTGAGCCCTCGCCAGTCTGCCTTCGGGAAAGGCGTCGAAGGCAATCTTCCCCTCGTCCCAGGACCACTGGGGCCGGTTGGCTCCATCGAAGGCATCTACCGACACCTCTTCCACCACCGGTTGCAACACCATCCCGCGCTGAGTAAACAACTCCCGCGCTCCGGACAAGACCACTCTTCCCGTCAATCTAGGCCCAGTGGACGCCGATTCCTGGCTCGACGGGCCAGGAGGTGGGACGGTGGCCGGGACCGAAGTGGGTACCAAGGCCGGAGGTATGGGGGTGTCTTGAGGTGGCTCTTGAATCACAGCCGGCGTAACAGTCGGTCTTTGTTGAGTAGGAGTTGGTGTCGGAGGAGTCGACAGTGGTGTAGGGACGGCGACTGGCACAGCTGTAGGCGTCGTCACATCCGGAACCGACGTAACCGGGGCGGATGTGGGCGTTGCGGCGGCCGGTAGGGCAGACACCGGCGTTGGCGCAGCTTCGATAGTTAAGGTTGGGACGGGGGTCGGAGCAGGGGTTGTGGTTGGCTCTGGTTGGGAACACGAAACGATACCAGCAACCAATAATGCGAATACCGCGATGGCCAGGTTGTTTCTCATGATGGCTGCGCCCCTTACCCGTTTGCCCAGCGCAATCTATAGTCCGCTTCTCAGCATCGGCGCGGCGGCCTAGTCTGAAATCAGGATAGACAAGGGTACACTCTATGCCAAGCCGCCTTCTAGCCTAGCAGGTCTTTCCTGATTCCCATCAGACGCTCTCGCTCCGCTGCGTCTACCTCCGGGAACGCTTCGCCTTTCTCCCGGATCCCCCCGGTGAAATTGGGGGAACGCTTCTCGTTGAATGCGATTCTCCCCTCATCCCCGTCGGTGGTGATTTGAGTCAAGAGGGAATTCATCAGGGTCTGCACCCGCCACGCTTCTGCCACCGGAACGTCACGGAACCGGATAATGAACTCCTTCATCATCCGCACCGCCACCGGAGGCATCGCCGCTATCTGGGCGGCCAGTTCCTCCGCACGTTCCATGAGGTTGCCATGGGCGACAACCTCGTTAATCAGGTTCATCCGTAGCGCCTCTTTAGCGTCAAAGGGTTCGTCGGTGAGCAATATCTTCATCGCATCGGCGTAGGCGACCTGACGGGTGAGATAGGTGGCCCCGGGTCCGTGGCCCACCCATCCCTGGCTCAACAGGGCGAACTTGAACTTGGCATGCTCTTCGCACGCGATCCTGATGTCAGTTGAAGTGAGCATCAGGTAAAAGCCGGCTCCCGCCGCCCATCCATTGATAGCGCCGATGACCGGCTTCCAGATCTGGGGATAGTGGTCGCCCAGGCTACCATCGGCGCCGAACTTGGACCCGTTAACCGTCCCGGAGGGCGGCCAGAAAACACTCTCGGACCGTACCCTCTCCCGGTCTTCCGCAGAGATACCGGGAGGCGGCTCCAGGTTATGCCCGGCGCAGAAATGCCGGTCCCCGGTGCCGGTCAGGATGGCGACGCGAACGTCATAGTCGTCCCAAACGTTTTTCCACGCCTCGGCAATGGCATCCGACGTCGCCCGGTCCAGAATGTTAGCTTTGGCGGCATTGTCGATGGTGATATAGGCGACGTGCCCCCGTTTCTCATAAAGAACGCCCATGGGATTACCTCGATACGATATCTATTTTAGGCTGGCTCGAACATGGGGAGAGAGACCTCGCCATCGCCCTGGTCTTCCCAACGAACCTTTACTCGCATGCCGCACTGGATGTCGCTGGTGGGGTCCTGAATCCCGACGATATTGGTCATGATGCGGAAGCCCTCGTCCAGGTCGACGTAGGCGACGGCATAAGCCCCCAAGTCTTTGAAGGCCGGATGCCGACTCTGCATGATGACGCTGAAAGTGTATACGGAACCCAGTCCTTGGGATACGTGCCAAGTATTTTGGTCCGAACCGCACGCCGTGCAATGGTGGCGCGGATAAAAGATAACCTCGCTGCAGGCGTTGCAGGTCTGGTAGAGAAGTTCATGGTTCTTGGTGCCGTCCCAAAATGGCTGAGTGTCGCTTTCAGGAAATGTAGGTTGCGGTCGTAGAGGCGCCATTTATCGATTCTCCTAAAGTATGTTGATTTCTTTAATTAGTCGGCAGCCAGGATAGTCGCCCCGGTGGCGTGGCGGGAACCGAGTTGTCCGCCGTTTCCAACGGCGACCGCCAGTTTAGCGTTGGCTACCTGAGATGTGGACTCTCCCCGCAATTGCCGGGTGGCTTCCATCAATAGGAATATGCCCCTGGCGCCGGGGTGGTTGGAGGACAGGCCACCGCCGTCGGTGTTTATGGCAGGTTTCAGCGGGTTGTCAAAGTCCAGACGGCCGTCGCTGACGAAGGCCCCGCCCTCGCCCTTGGAGCAGAAGCCTAGGTCCTCAATCATGGTCAAGACAGTGATGGTGAACGAGTCGTAGGCCATCAATATGTCAATCTCCGAGGGAGACACTCCGGCGTCTTGGAAGGCCACCGGGCCGGACTGAGCACCGGCGCTGACAGTGATGTCGCCGCCGTTCTCCCGGTACTTGGTGGCTTCGCCGCTGCCGATGATCCATACCGGCTTCTTCTTGGCGTTGCGGGCCATTTCGGCAGACGCAATCAGAACCGCGCCGCCACCGTCCGACACCATGCAGCATTCCAGCAGATGCAACGGATAGGCAACGGTCCGCGAGTCCAGAACGTCTTCGATGCTAATCTCGTTGACGCCAACAAACTCCAGGTCGGTCATAGCTTTGACCGCCTCGGGGTTGCGCATGGCGTGGCGGCGGGTTGCCACCGATATGGCGGCAAACTGCTCGTCGGTCGTGCCGTACTGGAACCTATGGCGCATCTTCACCATGGCATAGTTGCCGATGAGGGTGAGACCCCACGGGTCTTCCATGTTCTTGAAGAAGTTGGGTGGTCCTCCGCCCGTGGCGCCGGCGGTCCCGATGGCCCGCCGGTCCGAATGGGACGTGGAGCCGTAGGTGATTAACGCCAGATTGCACTTGCCCGCCGCAATCATCTGGCGGGCATGGTTGGCGTGGAATTCAAAGGACGATCCACCCACCGACGTGTTGTCGATAACGCTGGGCTTGAATCCGAAGTACTCGGAGATACCCAGACCTCCGATTCCCTGTTCGGCACCGGTGTCGTAAACGGCGTCTACGTCTTTCCAAGTAAATCCGGCGTCTTCCAAAGCCTTGGCGGCTGAGGCCGCTTTGATCTGAAGGGCGCTGATCTGCGGACCCACCACTCGCAAGGGGTACTCGTAGACTCCAACTATGGCTGCGGTTCTATCCTGAGGCATGTTTTATCGCTGCTCCTTTGTGTATACCGTTCATGGTTCTGTGCGTGGAAATCCCCCGTTACGAAAGGTGAACTTTTGGATGCTCTATGCCGAACTGTTTGACTTTACCATGCCGGACCAGTAGATTTTACTGATGCGCATAGGACTCCTATCAGATACTCACTTACCCGGGGCCATTCAGGGCTTGGACGATCTGGGACCTGAACCGGCTAACTTTTTCTCCACCGTTGATCTTATCTTGCACGGGGGAGATCTAACCTCTCCTAAGATTCTGGACTGGCTGGAGCAGTTCGCTCCGGTCATCTGCGCCACCGGCAACAACGACTCCATCCCCGACACCCGTTCCAAGGATGTGCAGACTCTGGAGGTGGAAGGCTGGCGCATCGGCATGGTTCACAGCCTGGACCGCCAGTTCAGGCCCATGTCCGAGCTTCAGGAGATGTTTCCCGAGCCGGTTGACATAATGGTCGCCGGCCATACCCACCTTGAGCAACTGGAACTCCGTGATGGAGTGGTCCTGATGAACTGCGGCAGCATCACCTTCCCCCATCACAAAGAACTGCGCTTGGGACCGGTGGGCCTTCTGGAGTTAGAGCCAAATAAGCTCCACGCGGAAATCATCGCCCTGGGACACACTCCTGGCCGCCCCAACCCCACCACACCCATGACTCTGGACATCTAACAGATTCTTTCATCTTCACGGTAACTGGGCACGCCGGAATACCGAGGCGAGCCCGTAGCATCATACCCAGGGCAGCGACCCTTGGCAAGAACACCCCAGCCCGAACTCCCCCTCCCTTGACAGGGAATTGCCTACGGAATAGCCTCTCTCTATAAATGTTCCGGTAAAAAGGGCGTCGGCCCACCGGAACGATCGGAGCGAACGAATGACTGCAACCGCCACCGGCTCCATCTTTGTTTTAGACCCCACCGCGCCACCAAGGGAATTACGGCACACCATGGCGCCCAGGCCCCCGGACCTGCGAGGCAAGTCCGTTGGGTTCCTATGGAACAGCAAGCCCAACGGTGACATCCTATTCGACCGGCTTGAAGCGTTACTTCGTGAGAAGTATGAGATTTCCAACGTCGTGCACCAACGCAAACCCTCGGCGTCCATCGCCGCCAAGCAAGAGGTCATGGACGCGTTGACGACCTCGGCCCATGTCGCGATCGTCGGTCTGGGTGATTGAGGCTCCTGCACGTCGTGGAGTATCCACGACTCCGTAGAACTGGAGCGGCGCGGTGTCCCCACGGTTACCGTCTGTACCCATCGTTTCAAAGTCCTGGGTGAGGTGGAACGCCGAGCTTTGGGAATGCCCGAATTGCCCATGGCAGTCGCTCCCCATCCTCTGGGAGGCCTCAAGCCTGACGCCGTCCAAGCCAAGGCGGATGCGCTTCTGGAGCAGGTTATCGCGGGGTTGACCGCTTAGCGTTAACTCAACTCTGCTTGCCGGGAATGGGCATCTGTCGCAACAGGTGGTTCGATAGGCTCACCACGAACGAAGGAGAACCCTACCCACCGTTCGTCCTGAGCTTGTCGGAGGACCTGCACTGCACTAAATTAAGTTTTAGAACACCCAACCCGCCGGGATGTTCCAACCCATATCTCCCCCCAACATGGAGGCCGCCGCTTGCCACCCTTAGTTTCCGAGCAGATAGAAATCCCCGACGACCACGAGGCAGTCCAGAGTCTTTACTTGGAACGCGGTTGGTCTGACGGCCTGCCGATAGTCCCGCCCACGCCCCAACGGGTAGAGGCGATGCTGGCCGCCACCAACCTGCCTCCGGACCACGTGATAACCGAGATTCCTCCCAACTGGGGCGCAGCCACGGTGGAAAAACTGGCCATCAATGCCGTGATGGCCGGATGCCTTCCCGAATACCTTCCGGTGCTCATCGCTGCGGTGGAAGCCATCGGTCACCCGGTCTTCAACCTTTACGCCATCCAGGCCACTACCCATCCTTGCGCTCCCCTGATAATAGTTAACGGTCCCATCAGAGAAGCGCTGGGGATGAACTCTTCATCCGGAGCATTCGGGCCGGCATGGCGGCCAAACGCGACGATCGGCCGGGCCATGCGCCTAGTGCTTCTGAACGTCGGTGGAGCCTACCCTGGCGTGGGAGACATGTCCACTCAGGGCGCACCCTCCAAATACAGTTACTGCGTGGCGGAGAACGAAGAAGAGAATCCCTGGGAACCGCTGCATGTTCAGCGAGGATTTCGTCCGGACCAGAGCGCCGTGACCGTGCTGGCCGGAGAGCCGCCCCACAACATCAACGACCACTCAGGACGCACTGCCGAGGATATCCTGACCATCGTTGCCGGAGCCATTTCCGTGACCGGAGCCAACAACGCCTATACCGGCGGGGAAACCCTCTTGGCCCTGGGCCCGGAACACGCTGCGTCGATCAGCAGCGACGGTCTGAGCAAGGCGGACGTTGTGGAATGGCTGCACCAACGGGCGCTCATCCCTCTGGAACGTTACACACATGAAACCCTGATGGAACGGATGCTCCGCATCCCCGACGGTCCGATACCCATGATCCGCACCCTAGATGACCTGGTAATCATCGTATTGGGAGGACCGGGCAAACATTCGTCATGGATACCGACTTTTGGCGGCAACACCAAGTCGGTCACCAAAGAGATTGTCTGGAACGGAAGTTAGTTCTCAATCAAC
>CAXEOX010000086.1:0-13423 GCA_963997925.1 uncultured bacterium | reverse complement strand
CCATTACGGTACGGGGGCTTCACTTTACCGATTTACAACCGATTAGCTGAAGACCTCGCCTCAGCCAGCCAGCATGTTCCTAAAGCGCGTCTATAATCGCGTTCAGGGTGGCGCTGGGGCGCATGGCTTTGGCGGTCATCTCTTCACTGGGATGGTAATAACCGCCGATGTCCACCGGCTGTCCCTGAGCGTCGTTAAGCTCCTGAACAATCTTCTCTTCGTTGGCGGCCATCTCCTGGGCGACCGGGATAAAGCGAGCTTGCAGCTCGGCATCTTTGGTCTGCTTGGCCAGCGCTTCCGCCCAGTACAGAGCCAGGTAGAAATGACTGCCTCGAGTGTCCAGTTCCTTCACCCGGCGCGACGGCGCCCGGTTGTGCTCCAAGTGCTGCCCTATCGCTTCGTCCAGGGTGTCGGCTAGGAGCTGTACCCTATCGTTCTTGGACACCTGAGCTAGATGCTCGAAGGATGCGACTAGAGCGCAGAACTCACCCAGGGAATCCCATCGCAGATGGCCCTCTTGCAGGAACTGCTGGACGTGCCGGGGGGCCGAACCGCCGGCGCCCGTTTCAAACATCCCGCCGCCTTTAAGCAGGGGGACCACGGAAAGCATCTTGGCGCTGGTGCCCAGTTCCAGGATGGGGAAGAGGTCGGTCAGGTAATCACGCAGGACGTTGCCGGTAACCGAGATTGTGTCCTGGCCGGCCCTGCTACGGTCCATCGAGTACTTAATCGCATCGACGGTAGTCATGGTCCGGATCTCCAGCCCAGACGTGTCGTGGGTGGGCAGATATTGGGCCACCTTCTTGATTAGCTCAATGTCGTGGGCCCGGTTGGGGTCCAACCAGAATATCGCCGGCGAGCCGGTGATCCTAGCTCGATTGACTCCAAGCTTGACCCAGTCCTGTATCGGCTCGTCCTTGGTCTGACACATCCGGAAGATATCGCCTTCCTGAACGCGCTGCTCCATCAGAGTCGTGCCCGATGCGTCAACGACCCGGATAGTCCCGTTACCGGGAGATGCAAAGGTCTTGTCATGAGAGCCATACTCTTCGGCCCTTTGCGCCATCAGCCCAACGTTGGCCACACTGCCGAGGCTCGCCGGATCAAACGCTCCGTGCTCCTTGCAATCTTCGATAACCGCCTGATATAGGGTCGCATAGGAGCGGTCGGGAATCATCGCCACCGTATCGTGCAGCTCGTTATCTGGACCCCAGGTTTTTCCGCCATCGCGGACCATCACCGGCATGGTGGCATCGATAATCACATCGCTGGGCACGTGCAGATTGGTGATGCCCCGGCTGGAGTCCACCATCATCAACTCGGGCCGGACCTTATAGACTTCCTGGATATCTGCCTCAATCTCCGCCCGTTTTTCCTCAGTCAGGTCCTGAAGCTTGGTGTAGAGCTCGGCGATCCCATTGTCGGGGTTCACCATAATCTCGTCCATTTCGGCCGGGTGTTTCTTAAACACGTCCTCGTAGAACACGGACACACAATGACCGAAAATCATCGGATCCGACACGCGCATCATGGTCGTCTTGACATGCAACGAAAGCAGCACGCCATCAGCTTTG
Organism: uncultured bacterium; assembly: GCA_963997925.1. Taxonomy (GTDB): domain Bacteria; phylum Chloroflexota; class Dehalococcoidia; order Lucifugimonadales; family UBA3495; genus UBA11650. Next base: position 11,849 of record CAXEOX010000086.1, on the reverse strand, counting down.
GCCTTATCCATTTCCTCTGCGTAAAACGTGCGCAGTTCTCTGATATCCATCGCGGCGCAATCGATGATTTCACCAGCTGACAAGGGGATATCGGCTTTGAGTACAGTCGGACGCCCGTTGAGGTCCACGAATTCAATCACCGCCGATCCCGCTGCGCCGATCGTCACGGCCTGTTCCGTGCCGTAGAAATCCCCGCTGGTCATGTGGGCAACCCGGGCTTTGGACACCTCAGGCCAATCCCGCATCATCCGATGGGGATTGCGCTTACCGTGCTCCTTGACTGCGGTTGCCGACCGGCGATCGGAGTTTCCTTCCCGCAGCACGGGGTTGACCGCGCTTCCCAACACCCTGGAGAAGCGTACTTGCAGCTCTTTCTGTGCTTCGGTTGCAGGATCATCGGGGTAGTCGGGAACATCGTATCCCTTTTCCTGCAATTCCTTGAGCGCGCCCTTCAACTGGGGAATGGAGGCGCTGATATTGGGAAGCTTGATGATGTTCGCTGTCGGATCGTCGCACAGGACGCTCGACATGGTCAGATAATCAGGGACCTTTTGCGCATCTGTCAGCTTCTCAGGGAAATTGGCGATGATGCGGCCGGTTAACGAGATATCCCAGGACTCCAGTTCAATACCTGACCCCTTGGTAAAAGCCTTGAGGATCGGCAGCAACGAGTGGGTTGCCAGGGCCGGGGCCTCATCGATTTTGGTGTAAACAATCTGGGACGCTTCAGGCATGTTCCTCTCCTTAGATAACTAAGTTTCACGGGCTGCTACGAGTTGCCAAGAGACGTTTAACAATCGTCCCGGCCATATGCATCAGCACCGATTATAGGTTAGCTGGATGGCCATGCCTAGTCCTTGGTCTGAGCGGGCCTTGGCCGGGTTGCCGTTGATGGGGTTTCACGCTGGGGGATTAGGAGAACCAGTGTGGGGAATGGAGGCCAATGCTTCGTGACGAGCGGGGTAGAAGGGCTCGACACCTTAGCACGTCCACCGATGAATCTGGCCGCAAGACTCCAGGAATGTTGCGCCCATTGATTCGTAAGTGTTAAAGATCAATATTCCGAATGTTCTGCACATGGAACGTCATTACAACATTTCGATGATACTATCCCCGGCGGTGTTCAGGTGAATCGCCTAAAGATACGGAACAGATTCACCCCGGCACCGGATTATGCTGCTTCGACTTCTGGCACCGAGGCTACATGCGGAGTGTGCCATGTTTCGAAGAAGTTTAGTCTTTTCAGGGTTCCTTGCGTGGACGTTGATTTCCGCCATGGTCTTCATGTTGGTTTTCACCGTCTCCCCCCTGAGCGGGATCGTTCACGGCTCAGCCGTCAACGATGACTCCGCCACTGTCATAGATCGATTCCTAGGCAAAGAGATACTTGAGATGCACGGAATCGATGCCACGCAGCCAATAGGGTTGGGGTAGTCGCGGCGATGGCGGCCGTAATCGTCCCCACCAGATCTGGCGTCGGAGCGGCAGTTGGCGGCATCGTCGCCGGCGATATATGAACCGCTGGCGGCGTGGCGGTCGGGGCAGGCTCAGCGGCGCAGGCGATGGCGGCGAGCATGAACAAGGCTAGAGCCGGAATCGTCATTGCCCGCAGTGAAACAGTGAAGGGGCGAAACATAAAGATCCTTCGCCTACTAATACGGCGGGTCCAAAGCGCCGGATTCCAAGGCCCGAGGTGTCCGATAATCAAGTCAACGAAAGAATCTTACCATCTTAGTCCGTAGCCTATGATTCTAATAGATTCACATTTACTGCTTCTTAGGTGATTTTTCAGACTCGGATTGGCACAACAAGCATGGCGAATCCTCAGAATACCACCCCTACTTCTGCGGCTGGATAATAACCTTCAAGGAGTCCCCGGCGTCAGCGGTGAGCTTGAAGCCGAGTCCCGCTTCGGCAAGACCTAGGCGGTGGCTAATCATTTCGCCTACCTGCACCCGCCCTGAAGCAATCATGTCCATGGCCGTGGCCAGGTCGGCGGGGGCGCCGGCGTAGGTGGTGGTGAGGGTAACGTCGTTGCGGAAGAAGACATCGTTTATCGGGACCGGGAGGCTGACTCCCGGCGCGGTGGGGGCGAAGAATAGGACCGTGCCGCCCCGCTCCACCGACTCCAGCGCCTGCTGCAGCGCCGGGAGCGCCCCGGTGCACACGATTACCAGGTCCGCCAATCGGCCATTGTTGGCTTCCCGGAGCCGGGCAGGTACATCCTCCATAGCGGAGAAAGTGACATCGGCCCCGAGCTTGCGGGCAGCGTCCAGCCGGTAATCGACCATGTCGGTGGCAATGATTCGGCCTGCGCCCAGAGCCCGAGCCAAGTTTATGTGAATCAGCCCTGCCAGACCGCTGCCCAGCACCAGCACGTTCTGCCCCGGCTGGAGATTGGCCCGCCGCTGCCCCCGATACACACAGGCCAAGGGCTCGGTGATTGACGCTTCGTCATAGCCGACGTGGTCCGGGATGGGAAAGACGCCCCGGTTCACGTTGATCTGGGGGATGCGAAGATATTCAGCGAATCCACCCGGGTCGAAGCTCGTGGTATGTAAGGTGTCACAGTCGGTATGGCGGCCGCTCAAGCACCAGTGACAGGCATTGCAGGGAACGTGGTGGGTCACCACCAAGCGGTCGCCTTCTTTGTATTGTTCAACGCCAGCTCCAACCTGAACAACCTCACCTGAGACCTCGTGGCCCAGCACCATGGGCGCTCTCTGGATGCGATACCACTCCATGACATCGCTACCGCAAAGACCGCTGGCCTCAACCTTAAGCAACAACTCACCGGGCCCGATCTCCGGAACCGGCATCTCTTCCAGGCGGACATCACTGTTGTTGTAATACATGGCCACGCGCATCGAACGATACCTCTCCAGAAAATCTCACCGGCGATACCGGTGCTTATTCACGTATGCAGCTTCCCCAATAACGAAGCAAATCCCCCTTTCGCCCCCCTTCGTAAAGGGGGGTTGGGGGGATTTCGTCCCTGCCCCTAAAAAGCCAACTGCCGATTCAGCAGCCAGCCTAACTGACAGTCCTTACGCCGGAAGGGAGGCCACCCGGCCATTTTCCGCCTTGGCGCTGTCAAATACCTCTTGAGCTTCTTTCACCGAGGCGTTTTCGTGCACGATGTGCCGCAAGGCCCGCATCATGGGCACGGGATGGTCGCTTTGCCAAACGTTTCGGCCCAGGTTGATGCCTATGGCCCCGTTCTGCATCCCGTCGTGGACAAAGTCCATGACCTCACCCTCGGTGTCCGCTTGTGGGCCACCGGCCATGATGACCGGCACTGGGCAACCGGTGACCACTCTTTCGAAGTCCTCGCACCAGTAAGTCTTTACGACCCGCGCGCCCAACTCGGCGGCGATGCGGCAGCACAGCGCCAGGTAACGGGCATCCCGCTTCTCCAACTCTTTACCCACGGCGGTGACCGCCATTACGGGGATGCCGTACTTCTCACCTTCATCCACCAGCTTACCCAGATTCAGAAGGCTCTGCTTCTCGAACTCGGTGCCGATGAAGAGAGAGATTCCCAAAGCGGAGGCGTTCAGGCGGATAGCCTCTTCGATGGACGTGGTGATTCCCTCGTTAGCCAGGTCGGCACCAACGGTGCTGGTGCCGCCGGAAACTCGAAGGACGATGGGCTTGGTGTTTGCCGGGTCGATGGCCGAACGCAGGACGCCCCTGGTTACAAACAAAGCGTCGGCGTAGGGCAGAAGCGGCTCAACCGTCTTGCCCGGTTGTTCCAATTTACTGGTGGGCCCAAGGAAATACCCGTGGTCGATGGGCATAAACACACAATGGCCGTCGGGTTGAATCAGTTGGGACATTCGGTTCGCCATTCCCCAATCCATATCCTTACCTCACAAAAAGTTTCCTGACGTGATTTGCCGGTCTAGGGCGCAAGCTATTATCCGCGCCGGTTCATATTCCCAAGTATTATCCCCGGTGGCGACACCCAAAACAACCCAGGCCGCGCCTTATATTCCCGGTTGCTCCCATCCTGGCTCTCTGCTAACCTTACTCGTGCCGATCCAGCGCAGACGGGTGAGCGATTGTCGTCCAACCAACCTCCAAAAGCAGACCTGTTCGTCACTTGCATCATCGACCAACTCTACCCTCAAGTTGGGGTCAGTGTAGTCAAGGTATTGAGGCGATTGGGCGTCGACCTAGATTTCCCGGAAGACCAGACTTGCTGCGGCCAGCCCCTGTACAACTCCGGATACACCAAGAAGGCTCGGTCATTGGCCCGCAGGGTGCTAGATACCTTTAGCGACAGTCAATATGTCGTCGTGCCTTCCGGTTCCTGTTCCGCGATGATGAAGGTCTTTTACCTGGATCTGTTCCGCGACGATCCGGAGATGCTCAAGAAGGCCGAGTTGTTCTCCTCAAAGGTCTACGAATTCTCCCAATTTCTGACAAACGTGCTGGGCGTTGAGGACACCGGCTCCACTTATACAGGCACCGCGACCTACCATCCCAGCTGCCACCTGCTTCGAGAGATGGAGGTGCGAGACGAGCCTAAATCGCTGCTCAACTCGGTGCCCGGTCTCGAAATGAAGGACTTACCCGGCGCGGAAACCTGCTGCGGATTTGGAGGCGCGTTCTCGATAAAATTCCCCCACATATCCGAGGGGATGCTGGCCGACAAAGTCGACAATGTGGTCGCCTCCGGGGCCGATACCCTGGTGTCCTGCGACATGGGTTGTCTGATGCAGATCGGTGGCGGTCTGAGCCGGCAGGGCTCGGACGTCAAGGTCCGGCATCTAGCCCAAGTACTTGACCAAGACCCACCTTCCAGCAGCTAACCCCCGCGCCAAAGAGGAATTAACCAGTGGCCGACATCAAAACCAGAGACTTCTCCGCTGCTTCCGCAGTGTCCATCCTCGACCCCCAACTCCGCAAGGCGTTGGCGCAGGTTGGGACCGGTTTTGACGCCGCGCGCCGGGCGGCCATCGACGAAGTCTCGCCGGAGCTATGGGACGAATGGCGGGAAGAAGCCCGCCAGATCAAGATTCATGCCCTGGACCACCTGGACTACTACCTGGACCTGCTGGAGCAGAACGTAGCCAAAGCCGGCGGCCACGTCCACTTCGCCAAGGACGCCGCTCAAGCCAACGAAATCATGGGCGAACTGGTGCGCACCCGAAACATCAAGGTAGCCACCAAGAGCAAGTCCATGGTGTCCGAAGAGTTGAGCCTCAATCCTGCATTGGAAGCTCAGGGAGTCGATGTCTACGAGACCGACCTGGGCGAATACATCATCCAGCTAGCCGAAGAAACCCCATTCCACCTGGTTGCTCCGGCGTTGCACAAGACCAAGGAGCAGGTCGCCCAACTCTTTACCGACAAACTGGGCATCCCCTACACCGAAGACATCAACGGGCTGGCAGCGGCGGCAAGAATAGCTCTGCGAGAGAAGTTTCTTGAGGCCGATCTGGGCATAAGCGGAGCCAATTTCCTGGTCGCCGAAACCGGCACTTTGGTCATCATCACCAACGAAGGCAACGGCCGGTTGTCCACCTCGGCCCCTCGCATCCATGTCGGCATCACCGGCATGGAAAAAGTGATTCCCTCCATGCAGGACCTGGCCGTCTTCCTCCGGTTGCTGCCCCGGTCGGCCACCGGTCAGGGAATCACCAGCTACGTGAGCATGGTCACCGGCCCCCGGCGCTCCGACGACGAAGACGGTCCGGAGGAGTTCCACCTAATAATCGTGGACAACGGCCGGTCCAAGATGCTGGCAGACCCGGACTTAAGGGAAGCCCTCTACTGCATCCGCTGTGCCGCCTGCCTGAACATCTGCCCCGTGTACCAGAAGGTAGGCGGCCATGCCTACGGCTGGGTCTATCCGGGGCCGATAGGGGCGATTGTCACGCCATCTCTGATCGGGCTAAAAGAAGCGCGAGACCTGCCTCAAGCGTCAAGTCTTTGCGGAGCTTGCAGAGAAGTCTGCCCGGTGAAAATCAACCTTCCCCGCATGTTGTTGCACCTGCGGCAGAAGAGCGCCGAAAGCCCGGACTCCAGCGAAAGATCGGCGGGTCTGGTTCCCAACCTAGTGGCCGCAGGCTACACCCGGTTGATGCGGAGCCCCGGCCTATTAAAGTTGTCTCACGGATGGGCACGGTGGAAACAAAATGTCTGGGCCGCCATGCCCTTATTCCCCTTAACAAAGAGGAACGGAATGATTCGTAAGGCGTCTCTGCCCCTGCTGTCTCGTTGGACCCGGTCCCGGGACTTACCCGAACTCCCGAAGAACGCCTTCCGGGACATCTGGAAGAAAGAACTGTCTAAAGACAAGGATGGCAGATAGCGTGGACGGTACGCTGGGAATACCAAAGGCCGAGTTTCTGGATTCGGTGCGCCGGTCGCTGGATAGGAGACCCGTTGCCCCCGATCCGGCCTATCCGCGCCTGCTGGATGACCTTCCATCTCTGCGAGAAGAAGCACAGCGTATACAGGCCCGCATCTCCGAAACCCGGCCGGCTCTTTTGGACAAGTTCGCCGAGGTAGCCGAGGCTAGAGGCTGGAAAATGCACCGCACAGCCGACCCGGAAAACGCCATGGCCCACATCCAGTCCTTGGCCGATTCTCTGGGTGTAAAGAACGTAGTCCGGTCTGAGCAGGAAGTGTTCGGCCAGATCATGGTGGACTCTCCTTTGGAAGCCACCGGAATTAACGTGACAACAATCTCCCACGGCCCGGATAGCTCCAGAGAGTCCCTGCGTTCCTCAATCATCGCCGCCGACATCGGCCTCACCGGAGCGGACTACGCCGTGGCCGAAACCGGCTCGGTAATTGTGTTGCCTCGCAAAGGGCTGAGCCGTTTGGTTTCCGTGGTGCCGCCGGTTCACTTAGCGCTGGTACGGCCCGAAGACTTGATTGAAAGCTTGGACGACCTTTTCGTACTACGGCGGTTGGAGTACCAGGAGAAAGGCGGCGACATGGGCAGTTACTTGAACTTCATAACCGGCCCCAGCCGTACCGCCGACATCGAGCAGACTCTGGTTGTAGGCGTCCACGGCCCAAAAGAAGTCCATCTAGTTTTATTGAGTTAAAGGAAGGAAGAATGTCGGTTCGGGTGGGGTTCACCAAATTCAGACAGCAGATGCTGGAACAAGAACTCAAGGGTATCGAAGATATGCTTCCGAATCTGGGTGTTGAGCAGGTCATCTTAACGGGCGATATGGTTTCCGGGGACTATTCCCCCGATAGCCGCATCGACCTGATCGTCGTCCATAAAACGGACCTATGCTTCGGTCGTCGGGCCGACTTTTTCTCATGGCATCTCGACAGCATCGTCGCCGTCGACACCCAGGTCTATACTCCCGAAGAGTTCGAGACCTGCCGGGAGTCGCTGCCGGCATTGAAAATGGCGTGCGAAACTGGGAGGGTTATATTCAATGCCTAATAACTTAGCTGAAGGCGCTCGCTGGCTGCGCCAAGCAAGGCAGGACATGGACGATGCTAACTATCTTAGTGAAGGGAGCCGGTTCAACATGGCCTGCTTCATGGGCCAACAGGCGGCGGAGAAGGCAGTTAAAGCATACCTTTATCATCGGGGCGTTGAAGACGTTTGGGGCCACTCGCTGATCGACCTATGTGAGGACGCCAAGCTCTTCGAGATGTTCTTCGACACCATAAAAGGCGAAGCGAGGCAACTGGACAAATACTTCGAAATCACCCGTTACCCCAGCTACCTCCCCAGCGGCATCCCATCAGAAGCCTTCGACAAGATAGACGCAGACCGGTCGATCGAGTTAGCTCAGGCTGTTGTTGACTTTGTTGGTGAGCGTTTGGGGTAGTGGGTATTTCGGCGTCAGATACCAACCCCGAGACTGACGGCAGATGCCTCAGCCCACCATCCCCCTACCAACCCCGATCAGTCGCATCGCCCGGTGGGCGGCCGCTTCCAATAGCTCCCCTGTGCGGCGCAAGCTCTGGTCGAAGCTCATCGGCCGGTCGGCGATGCTGAGTATGCCGGCGATTCCGTGGTCATAAAGTTCTTCATGACCTTGCCCTAGGGTCCCAGCCAGCAATATTGTGGGGACGCCCTTGGCCAAGGCTCTCCGGGCCACACCCACCGGAGCTTTGTCGAAAATGGTGGACCGGTCGGCTCCACCCTCACCGGTTATCACCAGACTGGCGCCTTCCAAGTGAGAATCGAAGTCCAGTACATCGCATACCATGTCGATGCCCGACCGCACTTCCGATCCCGCGAACGCCATCAATCCGGCCCCCAATCCTCCCGCTGCCCCAGCTCCGGGAAGGTCGATGACTTCCTTGCCGACGTCCCGAAGAATCAGATTCCCTAGATTCAACAATGCAGCATCCAGTTCTTCCACCACTTCGGCGGATGCCCCCTTTTGCGGACCGTAGATGGCCGAAGCTCCTGTTGGACCGCATAGAGGATTGGTGACATCGGTGGCGGCAACGAACGTCGTGGCGGCTAGTCTGGGGTCCAACTTAGATATATCGATGCGGTCCAAACGGATAAGGGCGGCCCCGCCGTCGGGGAGCGGCCTGCCCTTGGCGTCCAGAAAACGTGCGCCTAGGGCCGCCGCCGCGCCAGCGCCTCCATCATTGGTGGCACTCCCGCCTAGTCCAACGATGATGTGGCCAAAACCCTTGTCCAAGGCCTCTTTGATAATCTCCCCGGTGCCTCTGGTGGTGGTGAGGCGCGGATTGCGGCGGCGGGGCGGCACCATTGCCAAACCAGACGCCCGCGCCATCTCGATAACGGCGGTCCGTCCGTCTCCCATCACCCCCCATGTAGCCTCTACAGACTGGCCCAATGGCCCGGTTACGGTACTGCGGATGAACTGGCCGCCGGTCCCTTCCACCAGTGCGTCCAGGGTGCCGTCGCCGCCGTCGGCCACGGGCGCAAGCACGGTTACCGCACTGGGCTCCGCGGATAGCACACCCCGCTCAATGGCACGGGCTGCTTCTAATGCGGAGATATTTCCCTTGAAACTCTGTGGCGCAATCACTATCTTCAGGGTCATAGCGGGCTCATTATACAGGTATACCCATTCTGAACGCCCTCTGCTAAAATCCTGAGAGGATTTGGGTAAGGAGTCCTGATGCCATCGAAAGAAGATTTGAAGCGGCAAGCTTTTCAGGCGATCGACGATCGTGCCGATGAGATTGTCGGATTAGCGCAGACCATCCTGAAAAATCCGGAACCGGGTTTTCGGGAAACCAAAACCTCCAAACTTGTCGCCAACAAGTTCGCTGAGTTGGGCATACCCTTCAAAGCGGGTATGGCGATGACCGGGGTACGGGGGGAAATCACTGGCGGAACCGCCGGACCCACGCTGGCCATCCTAGGGGAGCTGGACTCGCTAATCGTCAGCGAGCACCCTCACGCGGACCCTGAGACCAATGCGGCTCACGCCTGCGGCCACCACTGCCAGATCGCCATGCTTTACGGTGCGGCGATGGCTCTGTCCCAGTCCGGTGTCTTAGCGGAACTGAGCGGCCGCCTGGTATTTATGGCAGTGCCCGCCGAAGAGTACATCGAGATTGAATACCGGGACTCCCTTCGGCGGGAAGGTAAGATCGAATTTCTAGGCGGCAAGCCGGAGCTTATCAAGCTGGGCGAGTTCGACGACGTGAATATGGCGATGATGCTGCACACAACCAGCACTCCGGCAGAGAAGCAGTTGTGTCTCAGCGGCACCAACAACGGCACGGTGGCGAAGAAGATTCAGTTCATCGGCCGGGGTGCCCACGCCGGGGGCACTCCTCACCTGGGAATCAACGCACTAAATGCGGCGACCCTGGCGTTGACCGGCATTCACTTCAACCGGGAAACCTTTCAGGACGCCGATACCATCCGGGTGCACCCCATCATAACCAAGGGGGGCGAAGCGGTTAGCGCCGTGCCCGCCGATGTCCGCATGGAGACCTTTGTGCGTGGCCGCACCATCGAAGCGATAATGGACGCCAATATGAAGGTGGACCGGGCGTTGAAAGCCGGTGCGATGGCTATGGGAGCCAAAGTTTCGATTCAAACCATCCCCGGATATATGCCATTGAGCCAGAACCAGGACATGGCAGACATCTTCGAAGCCAACTCCGTCGACCTAGTCGGCAAGGAAAACGTTGGGCATGTGTCCCACCGCACCGGCTCCACCGACATGGGCGACGTTAGCCAGTTGATGCCTGTGATTCATCCCTACGTTGGCGGGGCGTCCGGTCTGGGCCACGGCGCCGACTACGTCATTGAGGATTACAAGCTGGCGGTGATTACCGCAGCTAAAGCGCTAACCGCGACCGCAGTGGACCTTCTGGGCGACGGCGCTACCAAAGCGGGAAGCATCATCGGCGGGCACCGGCCCGAGATGACCAAGGACGAGTACCTAAAATTCATGCGCCAACTGGCGTCTGAAGAACTTTTCGAGAGCGATTAGCATTATGTTAAGCACTGATCGGCTAAAAGAACTGGCCTGCGCCGCCATCGACGAAAAAGCCAGCGAGATTATCGACGTCGCAAAGGATATCTTAGCCCATCCGGAACCGGGGTACTCCGAAACCCGGACGGCTCAAGTCGTGGCGAAAAAATTCACCGACCTTGGCATCCAGCACAAACAAGGGCTGGCCCTTACCGGGGTGAAGGGGCGTTTTTCCGGGGGGGCCGGACCCGGCACCAAAGTGGCGATTCTGGGAGAGTTGGATTCGCTGCTGGTCAGCGAGCATCCCCACGCCGACTCGGAAACGACCGCCGCCCACGCCTGCGGACATCACTGCCAGATCGGCATGATGCTGGGCGCCACCATGGGTTTGATGACTCCCCAGGTTCTGGAAAACTTGAAAGGGGAGATTATCCCCTTCGCCGTCCCCGCCGAGGAGTTCATCGAAGTTGAGCGGCGTCTGCAATTGCGGGACGAAGGCAAGGTCGAGTTCTTAGGGGGGAAGCAGGAACTGATTCGCCTGGGTGAATTCGACGACGTGGACATGGCAGTGATGTGCCATACCGCCAGCGACATGGGAGAACGGAAATTCGCCATGGGCGGCACCAGCAACGGCCACGTCGTGAAATACGTACAGTTCCTCGGACGGGGCGCCCATGCGGGTAGCGCTCCTCACCGGGGCATCAACGCCCTGAACGCGGCAACCTTCGCCCTGCAAGCCATCAACGCCAACCGGGAACTTTACCGGGAAGAAGACACCGTGCGTATCCATGGAATCATGACCAGCGGGGGAGAAGCGGTCAGCGCCGTCCCCGCCGAAGTGAAATTGGAGTGGCGTGTTCGTTCGTCCACCCCGGAAGCGGTGGTGCGCAACTCTGCCATCGTCGACCGCTGCTTCAAGGCCGGAGCGATGGCGGTGGGGGCCTCGGTTAAGATTACCAACATCCCCGGTTATCTCCCCATACGCCACGACAACACGCTTCAAGAGTTATTCCGTAAAAACTCATCCGCCTTGCTGGGCGAGTCTTCCATCCTGGTTATGTCTCCCGGCCGCAATAGAGGCGGTTCCACCGACATGGGAGACCTCAGCCACGTGATGCCGATCTGCCATCCATACACCAGCGGAGCGGTTGGAGCCGGTCACAGCAAGGATTACATCATCACCGACTATCAGAACGCCGTCGTCAATCCGGCCAAGATTATGGCCATGACTGTCATAGACCTGCTGGGGGACGGTGGTGTGAAGGCCAAGGAAGTCCTCGATCGCCACCGTCCGATAATGAAGAAAGATGCCTACGTGAAATTCCAGAGGGAACAGGCGCAGATCATCGTGTACTCCGGCGGGGCCTAAACACCAAGACTCCGGCGACGCTTAGACCCCAAGTAGGTGCATCGCCGCCCCGGCAGCGATGGGGATAGTCAGAT
>CAXEOX010000085.1:0-13821 GCA_963997925.1 uncultured bacterium | reverse complement strand
TTCTCTTCCGTCTCGTCGACATGAACCTTCCATAGATAGGAGACGTTCTGAGTACCCGATTCATAGCCAACTTCTTTGGCGGTGTCGTGGTAAAGCTGGAAAGCGTCTTTGGTGGGCTCTAGCTTGGTGGCCAACAGCACCAAGGGATACCGGTGCTCGGCCGTCCACTTAACTGTTTCGACACTCACGGATGAGGGTATCCAAATCTGAGGATGGGGCTTCTGCAAAGGCCTGGCCCATGGATTGACATAACGATATTGATAATGCTTTCCCTCCCATCGGAAGGGGCCATCATCGGTCCACGCTTTGATAATGAAGTCGTGGGCTTCTTCGAAGCGCTCCCGGTTGTAATGGGGTGGGGAATTGTGGGCGAAGCTCTCCCGGCCACCACCGCGAACAAAGCCGGAAACCAGGCGTCCATTGGAAATCATGTCAATCATCGCCAGTTGCTCGGCCAGCCACAGCGGGTCGTCCCATATGGGCAAGACGTTGCCTAGGATGATTATCTTGGCTTTCTTGGTTATCCGGGCCAGTATCGACGCCCCGACGTTGGTGACCCCCTGCATGCAGAAAGGAGTGCTATGGTGCTCGTTGAGCATCAAGCCGTCGAAGCCCATCTCCTCGGCATAGACCTTTTCGTCCAGATACCGGTTGTATAACTGGGCTCCCACTGCCGGGTTGTAGTGGGAGTTGCTGATAGCCAAGTCGGTGCTTTGGGTTCCCATAAGCCCAGAGTTTTCGTCTTGCCAAGGTTGCTCGGTGAAGTGGCCGATTAACATGCGATTCTCTCCGGTTTCAAGATGAAGGGCCAAGTTGCCCACAAGGCAGTGAAAGCAGGTATATGTGAGCGTGTCAGGCACACCGCCTATAGCGGCAGTGTAGCATTCGCCGACTGTAAAAGTCCATTATAGGTTGTCGCTCTAGGCCCATTTCCGCTGGTTCGTTACATCCACAACGGGGCAATGCTACACTGATGCGGTTGGCGGGCATGCGCGCCAACGCGGCCCGGCGTAATCTTCATTGAGTGGAGTGTTTCAATGCCCGGAATAAGGATAAATAAAGCGAAAGAAAAACTGCGGCAGGGCGGGGTTGTCACCACCATATCCGGCCTGCAGTCCAGCGATAACATCGACTTTCTAGGTCCTCTAGGTTTCGACGCCGCCTGGATCGAGATGGAGCATGGCGGTCCTACCTGGGACCAATTGGGCGACCAGACAAGGGCTTGCGACCTTTGGGGCATGACCTCCATCACGCGGGTCACATCCAACGAACCGTGGCTAATCACGCGGACGCTGGATCGAGGCTCCATGGGAATCGTCGTTCCTCACGTCAATACTAAAGAGGAAGCAGAGAAAGCCTTTCAATCAACCAAATATGCTCCCCTGGGCTATCGGGGCATGTTCGGTGGCCGCCAGTCCTTCGGCGTCACCGACTATTTCCAGACGGCCAACGACCAGACGATGGTGATTGTCTTGCTGGAGGAGACAAAGGCGCTGAGTAACCTGGACGAGATTCTAACCGTGGACGGCATCGACGTATTCTTCGTTGCTCCCTCCGACCTAGCTCAGACCATGGGGCACATCGGCAACGCCGGCCACCCCGACGTTCAGAAAGCGATAGACAATGCTATCGCCAAGATAGTCGCCGCCGGCAAAATTCCTGGCACCTTGGTCAACGACGAAAGCGTAGCCTCCTACGTGGAAAAAGGAGTCCGCTTCGTCATGACCTCCTGGAACGGCTGGGTCGCCCAAGGAGCCGTTCAGTTCATAAACAGGACGCTGGGAGCGAAGGGGTGAGGGTGTTGGGAACTCTCGGTGACCCGCAGCCCTGGATCGGTGGCTATGCCTGATCGAGGTTGGTCTTAACGGGAAGCAGGAGGATTCCTCCTAGCACGAAGAAGATGGCGCATCCTATGAGCAAGGCGGAGTAACCGGAAGCCGGGGAGGCGCGGTTGAGTAAGTCTACTCCCGGTCCCAGTAGCTTGGCGGACGCAGCGCCGGCGATGGTAGCAAGGTTCACCACTCCCATGTGCAAAGCTTCTTTTCCGGCGGTGCCCATCTCGTTGGCCAGCGCCCAGTTGGAGCTAAGTAAAGTTCCCACGGAAAATCCGATGAAAGTAGCTATCACCAGAACTTCGGTGACGCTCCCGGCCCACAAGATTGCTATGGTGCTGATGGTGGCTCCCGCTGCCCCGGCCAAAATCACCGGTTTACGTCCTATCCGGTCGGAGAACCAACCGGCCAAGTACGCGCCAACCGCAACCGCCCCGCCGACCACCAAGACCATGTTGCCCAGTGCCTGGACGGGGGCATCCAAGCCCACTTTGTCTCTTAAGAAGAACAGTCCGTAGGTCTGGAATACCACGATAGCGGTCACCATTAACCAACGGGAGATGAGGAACTGAGTGAGTTGAGGGTGCAAGCCGGAACTCTTGGGGACCGGTACATCCCCCAGCGCCGCCTCGGAATCCGGCTTGTTTTGTCTGGATAAAACGGTGAACGAGGTGATGCCCGCAGCTACGAACAGATTGATACCCAGGACTCCTAGGGTGATCCACAGCCATTCGATGGAATCGCCAAAGTCATACCACCCCATGAATACCGAACTGATTTTGATGAAAGCTACACCGCCGATAACATCGGCAAGAATCTTGAAAGCCGAGGCTACCCCGGTGCGGGATCCGGGCACCAGGTCTTGAATCAGAGCTTGGTAGGGCCCATAGGAGACGTTGATATTCGCCTGGATGAAGAGCCAAACGCCGAACAGAAGCCAAAACGTGGGGGCGAATCCGATGCCCACCATGCCCACGGAAATCAGGGCGCTACCAGCCAGGAGGTAGGGGACCCGTCTTCCCAAGGGGGATTGGGTCCGGTCGCTGAGACGGCCGATGACGACCTGAATCACTCCGGCCACGAGCAGCCCAGAGAGTCCCAACGCCGCAAGATAGGTATTCTTTAGCGCCTCCGGGGCTAGAATCAGGACCAAGACAGGCAAGACAACGGTGTCTATGGCCAAGTAGAATCCGTTGATTCCGACGCCGAAGGCATTTAGCCTCAATAAGGCCAGGTTGGTCCACGTGCTGTATGTTGGTGTAGACATATTCAAGTAGCTATAATACAACACATATCGGGCATATGTGGCCTAATCCCGTAACCAGCAAAAAGGGAGTACCACCTGCGCATGAAGATTTGCTCGCTATTGCCCAGTGGCACCGAGATCCTCTTTGCTTTGGGATTGGGAGACCAAATCACCGGCGTTAGCGACCTGTGTGATTACCCAGCCGAAGCCCGCAGTAAGCCCATAGTGAGCCGCAGCAAGATTGATGTTGACGTCCTTTCCAGCGACGAGGTGGAAAAGGAAATTAACAGGATACTCGCCGCCGGGGAAAGCCCCTACGAGCTTGACCAGGATTGGATACTGACCCAGTCTCCGGACGTGGTGCTCACCCAGGACCTGTGCTACTTCTGCGAAGTCGACGTTGCTGCCATAAACAAAGTCCTACAAGACCTACCGGCCCAGCCCAGGGTGGTTGTACTACAACCTAAGACGTTGCCCGGCATCTTCGAGACGATAACCGAGATTGGGAATGTCTGCAGGGCCGATGGCCCAGCACGGGAATTGGTGGACGGTCTGCAAAAGCGGGTCAGATCAGTTGAGTCCGCTTTGACCTCCGTGGGATATAAGCCCAGGGTATTTTCTCTTGAGGGAATCAATCCCATCGTGATTGGGGGCCACTGGATACCGGACCTGTTGGAGCGGTCCGGAGGCGCTCCGGGCCCCTATCCTCCCGGATGTTCAGCCTGCCGCATCGGTTGGGAAGAGGTTCGGAGCTATGCCCCGGAAAAATTATTCATCGATCTCTGCTCGTCGGACTTGGCCCGAGGACTTCGTGAGATTCCGTGGCTGGCTGCCCAAGACGGTTGGATGGACCTGCCCGCTGTGAAGTCTGGCGAGGTATACCTCATCGACCACGTATATTTCAGTTGCCCCGGTCCACGTGTGGTTGATGGGCTTGAGATGTTAGCCCAGTTAACGCATCCTGATGTCTTTTCCGGGATGATTCCGCCGGACGTTGTGCTTAAACTTGACCCGGTCCAGGCGAAGGGATGTCTGCCAGACGACGTCGCCCGCTGTTTCCATCCGTTTCCGCCACTGCAGGCGTGATAGATGGTTAAATGAGGCTGTCCGGTTTCCGAAGCGCGGACCTGTTTCTCGCTGACTTCGCTATACTGGGAGCACTAGGCATGATTCCGGGTGCCTTTTGCAGTGGCACCGAGAGCGGCGAGTGATTATAATGTTGGAAAATTCCGGAGAAGGATTGTACTTTGGTATCTAAGGATGATTTCAGGTCAGCAGTGGCTCACTTCGCCACTGGAGTAACGGTTATCACGACGGTCGACGATGAGGGGCAGCCTCATTCTATGACTGCTAACTCATTCACTTCTGTTTGCATGGAACCCCCGGTTGTGTTGGTATGCGTCGCCCACGGCACCAACACTTTCGGCTTTCTGGAGAAAGCCGGCCGATTTGGCGTCAACATCCTGCGTAAGGAGCAGGAGGAGTTGGGCGGCTACTTCGCCAAACGTCCCGAGGACCGTCAGGGTGGCGTAGAGTATTCCTACACACCGGGTAAAGATGGCGTGCCATATCTCAACGATTCCATGGTGTTCTTGGCTTGCCACGTTGTCGGAACCCATGTCTACGGAGACCATACTATCTTCTTAGGGGAAGTCGACGAGGTACAGCAGCA
Organism: uncultured bacterium; assembly: GCA_963997925.1. Taxonomy (GTDB): domain Bacteria; phylum Chloroflexota; class Dehalococcoidia; order Lucifugimonadales; family UBA3495; genus UBA11650. The sequence goes on along the minus strand of CAXEOX010000085.1, from coordinate 9,071 downwards.
CGAGTCCGGTAAACCGCTCATGTTCTACCGGAGCCGCTGGTACGATCCAAGCTCAGATTAAGGGAACCGTAGACCGAGAGGGACCGGCCGCTACTTAAGCGTTCCCAGGAACCTCTCGATCTGCTCGTTCACTTTCTGATACTTCTCAAGGTGTACGTAATGGCTGCCACCGGGAATGACCTGGACATCGGCTTCCGCTATCTGGCTGCCTAGGTAGTCGGAATATTTCACCGGCGTCATCACGTCGTCACTGCCGCACACTACCTGGGTGGGGAGGCGTATGTTGCTAACCTCATCCATGATGTCGAAGTTGTCACAGGCTTGGAAGTCGTTCAGTTCCACGGCCGGCCCGACTTCTGAAGCTCGCCTCATCAAAACCTGATAGATGTCCTGCTCCACACCTTCGTAGTAGTGCTTCTGGCCTTCCATCCAATCCGCATTGTCTTCACCCGGAGTAGCGCAAAGATCCATGATGTCGGTGCGCACCCGGAGCCGGGCTCCGGTTCCGATGAGGATGATCCCCTTCAGTTCGTCCGGGTAACGTAGAGCGTAGAGTTGGGCAATCGCCCCTCCCATAGAGTGTCCGCACAAAATTACGTCTTTGTAGCGCCGGGCTGTGTTGAAGCCACGGACCCACTCTAGATATCCTTCGATCGATTCGCATGCTTTGCCCGTAGGGTGCCCCGGAAGGTCGATTGCCTTCGAATTTCGGAAATGTCTGAGTTGATAGTAAAAAGAAAGACTAGAACCGCCAGCTCCATGAAGGAAAACCAGTTTCATCGGTAGCTCCTAGATTGATAAGTACCATCTATTTCAGTGATATTAGTACCTTTTCGTAGTGGTTACCTAAGGTCTATTCTAATTCGTTTATCTAGTTCAAATCAAGCCGATAGGCGCCACTGATTGAGAATCAAGCGGGCGAACCAATCGCACCGGAGCTCGCGGCGAGACATGGCTGTCTGAATATGGGCATCAAATAACGGCGGGCCCATCTTAAAGACAGGCCCGCCGTTATATAGATCCAACTTAACTCAGCTGCTTTATTCCGCCGGTACCGTTCCGTTGCTCCCGTTATCTCCGTTGGCGGAAGCGGCAGAGTTCTTGTAAAGGCCTTCTTGGAAGCAGGCGATAGACGCTACGTAGTCGTCGGGTTCCCGGTCCCTCCAGACAATCACACCTGAAGTATTCCGGCCGGTAACCCTTACGTCTTCCAGAGTGATCCGCACCACTTGGGCTTTCGCCGAGATGATGAAGATTTCTTGGCCTGAGGTATCCGGAACAACCCTGGCCGCAGCGACTACTCCCGTCTTTTCGTTCACCCGGAATGTTCGTACGCCTTGACCGCCTCGGGAATGGCGCGGGTAGCTGGACAGTGGTGTCGACTTGCCGTACCCCCGTTCGCTCACAATCAGAAGGTGAGTGTTGGGCAAGATGGGAGCCATGGCGATGATTTTATCGCCGTCAAGGAGCCGCATCCCGCGAACCCCACCCGCGGCTCTGGACCGTGGGGTAAGTTTTTCAACCGGGAATTTGATGGCTTGACCTTTCTCCGACACCATGATGAGGTCCTTGGCCGCTCCGACCTGACCTACGGCGACCAATTCGTCACCCTGTTCCAAGTCCATCACAATCAAACCGCTGGGCCGGATGTTAGCCAGCTGGCCGGTTTTTAGGGCCTTAACCTCTCCCATCTTGGTGGCCAAGACCAGCAGGTAATCTTCCTTGGGGTTTTCGATCGCCAGCATGGCCTGGATCTGTTCCCCTCGGGCCAAGGCCGGAAGAAGGGCTGTTAAGGGAACTCCCCGTGTCGTGCGGGACAGGTCACCGGAAATCTCAAAAGCCCGTTTGGGGTATACCCGTCCCCGGTTGCTGAAGAAGAACAAGGTGTCATGGGTATCCACAACTACCAAGTCCAGCAGGGTATCGTCGTCACGGGTGGTCATACCCCGGACACCCTTGCCGCCCCGGTGCTGCGTGCGGTAGGTTTCGGCCGGTATCCGTTTGATGTAGCCACGCTGGCTAAGGGTAACCACCACGTCTTGATGGGTAACAAATTGTTCCGCCGTCTGGTCCTGGACTTCCGCTTCGTGGATGACCGTGCGGCGAGGATTGCTGAAGTCTTTCTTCAGCTTTCTTGTCTCGGTTTTTATCAATGACAGAATCTTCTCGGGGCTGGCCAAAAGACCTTCTAACTCTTCGATGGTCTTCATCAGTTCGTCATGTTCTTTCTCGAGACGTTCCCTCTCCAGAGCCGCCAAACGCCTCAGTTGCATATCCAGGATCGCCTGTGCTTGCACCTGGCTGAGGGATAGTTGTTCCATCAAGTTATTGCGGGCAGTCTCCACGTCGGCGGATGCCCTGATGATGGCTATAACCTCTTCCACTCGTTCCAGGGCCAGCAGGAGGCCTTGTACGATATGGTCCCGGTCCTGGGCTCTCTTCAATAAGAACTCGGACCGCCGCCGAATAACTTCTTGGCGGTGTTGGATGAAGAGGTCTAAACACCGCTTTAGCGGAAGGACCTGCGGCTGACCGTCAACCAACGCCAGCATGATGCTGTTGAAAGACGTGCGCAGGGTGGTGTGCTTGAAAAGATTGTTCAGTACTATTTCAGGTTGGGCGTCGCGGCGCATCTCAATGACGATCCGCATTCCGTGCCGGTCCGATTCATCCCGGACATCCGAGATTCCTTCAACCTTTCGCTCCCGGGCCAGCATGGCAATCTTTTCAACCAGGGTGGACTTGTTCACCTGGTAAGGTATCTCGGTAACGATGATTCTTTCTCGTCCGCCCCGAGCCTCCTCGATCTCCGTGGTAGCTTCCATGACGATGCGGCCACGTCCGGTGGTGTAGGTGTCGAAGATTCCTTGCTTGCCCCGGATGTTAGCGGCAGTGGGGAAATCCGGCCCGAGGACGAAGCCCATCAATCGTTCGGTAGCGCAGTCCGGATGATCGACGAGGTAGCAGATAGCATCGCAAACCTCCCCCAGGTTGTGGGGAGGAATATTGGTGGCCATGCCGACGGCGATTCCAGATGCTCCATTGACCAACATGTTGGGCATGCGGGCCGGCAATACCCGGGGTTCTTGGATAGAATCGTCGAAATTCAGCGAAAATTCGACCGTGTCGTAGTCGATATCGGCCAGCAGTTCCTCTGCGATATTGTGCAGACGGGACTCGGTGTACCGCATGGCTGCCGGAGGGTCGCCGTCCACGCTGCCGAAGTTACCTTGTCCGTTGATTAATGGGTGGCGCAGGGAGAACGGCTGGGCCATGCGTACTAAGGAGTCGTACACTGAGGATTCACCGTGGGGGTGGAACTTCCCCAGCACTTCTCCTGCGATACGGGCGCATTTGCGGTAGGGGGAGCCGGGTCTGATGCCCATATCGTGCATGGCGTAGAGAATCCGCCTTTGCACCGGTTTTAAACCGTCCCGAACGTCGGGCAGTGCCCGGGAGACGATGACGCTCATCGCGTAGTTCAGGTACGACGTACGCATCTCCTCTTCGATGTGTACTGGCCGTATGTTGTCTGATGGTGTGGGTGTGCTAGTCACCATGGTCTATTCCTCCTCTACCCGTCCTTCACTTCCCAACATGGCATCGGTTGACGCCGGATATGTCCTGATTCTATGGACGATGGTTACGATTGGTTCCCTTTGGCAACGATTGGTTTCTACAACGATCCAACGCGGGAGACCTCTAGAAACTGTTCCGCTCTTTCTTCTAACCCCTTGAAAAGGTTGCTAAAGGAACGCGGGACTTCATCCTGCCGCTCTGGGTGGCATTGAAGTCCGATAACCCAACTGTGTTCCGGGCTTTCCAAGCCTTCGATCAAACCGTCCTCAACTGAGTATGCGGAGGTCATCAATCGATGCGCTCGTTGTGCTTCTTTCAGTCCTTGATGATGAAGGCTGTTGACCTTAAAGAACCCGGCAGACCCTATGATGGCCGCTGTTTTGGCACCGGGAGGAATGCATATGCTGTGGAACTCAGGCTCCCATTCCACACCGTTCCATTCCGATTTATGATTCGGCAGGTCTTGAATCAACCGGCCTCCAAAGGCCACATTCAGCAACTGCATACCCCGGCAGATGGCTAGAACCGGCATGTCCCGCTGTAGGGCGTGATCTAGCAAGCGAAACTCCAATTCATCTAGAGGGAGGGAAAGTTTTAGCCCAGCTTCAGGGTCGGGCGTCTCACCGTAGTATGAAGGGTCTACGTCGGGGCCTCCGCACAACAGCAATCCACCCACGCCGTCCATCAACTGATCTGTCGACAGCGCCCCGCTGTCTTCCGGAGTAGCTAACCGGACTTCCGCGCCCAAGGGTTCGATGGCTTCGATGTATTTCTGCGCATTACGAAGTCCGGCGGAGGTGATTACAATAACCGCCATATTAAATAACATTGTACCCGAAGATGGGCCGCAGGCATAGTCTTACGCCTTTACTTGTTATTTGCCACTAAGGACATCCATGAGTAGAGAGCATATAATAGTAAGACGTTCCGCAACTAGGTTCGCTGATGTGGCATCGCTTCGCCGCCTCGACTCGATTGCCTCCATTAGGCGATTTTGATAAGCTTGAGAAATAATCCGTCGATCAGGTGACGTGTATATGAAGGAAGTTATACAGGAAGCAATCAAGCTCCTGGAAAACGGTACTCCGGGTGTGCTGGCGACAGTTGTCCGCACCAAAGGCTCCACTCCTCAGAAAGCCGGGGCGATGCTTCTGGTACGCGAGGACGGCACCGGTGTTGGGACTTTGGGCGGGGGCTGCGTGGAGGGGGACATCTGGTTCGCCGCCAAAGAGATGCTCCGGCTACACAGTGGCCCTGAATTTAAAGACTATTTCTTGAACGAAGAGATTGCCGCCCGCGACGGTCTGGTTTGCGGCGGCACGATGTACTTCTATCTGGAGCCGATGTGGCAACCGGAGGACTTTGTCCCCATCGGCTCCGAACTGCTCCAGGCTTATGAGGGCGGAGAGCCGGTCGGCCTGGCAACGGTGGTCAATGTTCCGGAAGGTAGCCAGGGCCTAGGGTCCAAGCTGTTGCTTCGCAGCGACGGGTCTACCTCGGGCAGCTTGGGAAGCGCGGTTCTGGACGCAAGGGCCATTGAAGCGGCTCAGCGAGTCGCCGATGTAGGAAACGTCGAGTCCTTTATCACCGACGAAGGCATGGAAGTGTTTGTCGAAGGCTTCACCACTCCGCCGACCTTGGTGATGATTGGTGGTGGGCATGTGGGCAAAGCCACGGCCGACTTGGCCCATAACCTGGGTTATCGGGTCTTTATAATCGATGACCGGCCCGAGTTTTCCAACACCGACCGGTTCCCCTATGCGGAACAGACCGTTGTGGCCAACTACGACGCATGGGCCGGCGATCTTGACATCAATGTGAACAGTTTCGTGATTGCCGCGACCAGGGGCCACCGCTACGACGACATGGCCTTGGAGTCGGCTCTGACTACGCGGGCTCGCTACATCGGGCTTATGGGCAGCCGCCGGAAGAACATGATGATTTTCCAACGCCTGCTCCGCCAGGGCGTGTCAACGGAAAGGCTTAAGCAGGTCCATGCCCCCATCGGATTGGACATCGGGGCCCTCACCCCGGAAGAAATAGCGGTCAGCATCATGTCCGAGATAATCATGGTCCGCCGGGGCGGCAAGGGGACTCCCCTTCAGATGGACGATTGGTTCGTCGACCGGGCCGCGTCCATCGTAGAACGCAAGGTTGAAGTTTAACGGCCTAGATTCTCATATGGCAGATGTTGTCGCGATACTCCTGGCCGCCGGCGAGTCCCGCCGGATGGGCCAACTGAAAGCCCTGCTACCTTGGCAGGGCGTTTCTTTAATCAAGCACCAAGTCGCTTCATTGCGGGCGGGCGGCGTGGACCAAGTGGTGGTGGTGCTGGGCCATCGCTCTGATGAATTGAAGTCCGAATTGGGAGATACTGCCGGGGTTTCCTGGCAGCTTAACCCGGACTACCTGCAAGGCAAGACGACGTCCATAAAAGCCGGCCTAAACGCCTTGGGAACTGACCAACCGCAAGCCCTTCTGCTTCTGAACGTTGACCAACCCCGAAGTGCCGGCGTTATTCGGTTCCTTCTGGAAGATCATCTATCCCAGGGCAGCCTCATCACCATACCGACACACAATGGCAAAGGCGGACATCCGATAATCCTGTCACCAACGCTGTTGGACGAGCTGCGTCGGATAGACGAAGAATCGTTCGGGATAAAGGCCGTAGTACAGAGGCACATAGAGGGTACACGCCGCGTGGAGATGGACAGCCCGGAAGTGCTCTGGGACCTGAACACCCCCGAAGAATATCAGAGAGTTCTGGAAGCCGGCGCCTGACGAAAGTTTGTCTCGATAGGCCCCGGGTTCCAGGCTTCTAACGGTTTGCGTTTCTATTTAAGTCGGTTGAGCGTTGGTTGACTTGCTATTGGGCATCAACAACGTTGCCAAAAATCCTGCGAAGAACAGGGCCGCCGCAGTGTAGAATGCTATTCCCCAATTGTCGTTGGTGAGCTTGATTACCAAGCCAACAATCACGAAAGCTGCCGAGCTAAACGCTGCGTTGCTCCCCCACATCAAGCCCATGAAAGTAGCGTCTAACCCGCGGCCCTCTGCGACGTCAATCGCCGCTGCCTGAGTCAAAGAGTTCACGGAAGAGTGGAACACACCGAATAGTGTTACCGACAACAGGCTCAAGGTTATGCTGCTGCCAGACAAGAGTGTGGTGACGGACAACACAACGGCGGCCAGCATACAAAAAGCGATAATAGACTTGCGGCCTATCCGGTCGGACAAGATTCCGAATAGAGGACCGGACAGAATCCCGGGTCCGGCGACCAACGCCACGTAGATTCCGATCCAACCTGGTCCCATGCTAAGTTGCTCTTGCAAATAGATAGGGAGAAAAGCTATATACGAACGATCTCCCATCCCCCGCACGGCGGAAACCGTGAAGATTGGCCACATACCGGTTCCGCGAAAGGACTCCCGCAGGTTAGCCAACTGCGACTTGAGATTGTCGGCCAGAGCAATGGGTCCAGGTTTCGGGCCGCCGACATTCCAGAGTAATATCAACACGATGACGCCGAGGAGCATGAGCACCGGAGTCCCGCCGCCCATTATCCAGCGCCAACTAACCAGCCCTAACAGACCGCCAGCGATCAAAGGACCAGCCAAATCGCCAGCGTTTCCCAAGGACCGGTGCATCGAGATGTAGTATCCGCGACGGGCGGGAAAGCGGCGAGCGAGCAAGCCCAACGCTGGGGGATGCCAAAGGGCGCTCCCGGCGGAAGCGACCACTAGGGCAACGATAATAAAGGCGTATGTCGGCGCTATGGCGACCAAGAGATATCCCAAGCCGATGAGGCCCATACTTATGCCAAGGACTTGCCCGCTTCGATAACGGAAAATATCTACAAAGAATCCGCTACCCACGCTGGTAAGACCGCCGCTAAGCTGGCGCACGGCCAACATAACCCCGAACTGGAGGGGGTTCAATCCCAAGGAGTTGTAAATCGCGGTTACTAGGACCGGGAAGCTGTGGGCGTAGATGTGTTCAAGACCGTGGGCGCCGATGAGGGTGGTCGCCATGGTCTTGTCGCTGGTCCGGCCCCCTCCTTCTTGAGTAGGAGCAGGAATTCCTTGGGTTGCTTCAACCACGTTTATGAACCTGCTTTCATCAATTTCATTTACCGGTGGCCAGATACGGCAGGTAGCTCTACGGCTAACGTCGGGAGTATACACCCGGAGGTTCCCACTTCAAAGCGTATTTCGGCGGCCAGGTTTCCGATATCGTAATAGTCTTTATCGCCAATATCTCCTATAAAAACCTCGAAGCCGCAAGATCCCGGCCAGCCTAACGTGGCGGCGAAACCCGCCTCAACATTCCGGGAGGTTCCAAACAATAACTTCGCCTGGTAGTAGAATATCCATAAGGAACTATTGTGTTTGGCTTCCCGGTCATCGGGAAACCTATATATGGTCGATTCCACGCCGTTTGGCCGGACCTTGTGTTGATAGTAAATCCGGTCTAATTGCCCCCCGGCTTCACCATGTTGGATGGCAGGGACCACTGTATAGTGAAGCTGTTATCAGCCGATGGGAGCCGCGCCTTTGCGTGCTTTAATACTTTCCGACATTCATGCCAACCTGGAGGCATTTAGGGCAGTCATCGACGACGCGAACAACCGCGGCGGCTTTGATGTTCTATGGTGCTTGGGCGATCTGGTGGGCTACGGTCCCGACCCGGTTGCCTGCTTGAAGTTGGTGCAAAGCCATTCATTCCTAGCCGTGGCTGGCAACCACGACCACGCCGCCGTGGGAAAGATGAGTGTGGAATCCTTCAACTACGCTGCTAAGGCCGCAGCCCATTGGACAACCAGCCAGCTTCCTGAGGACGAGGTGGAGTTCTTGTCCGGCCTGCCTTTGGTTGCCAACAACGACCCCTTCACCATGGTCCATGGCAGTCTGAGGGATCCGTTGGAAGAGTATCTGTTGGACGCCGACTCGGCGGAAGCCAGTTTGAAGTTGCTGACCTCACGATTCCTATTGGTGGGGCATTCTCATTTACCGTTCATCTGTTTGGAGAATAAAGGCACTCCCCAGTTCGTGGAGTTCACCGAAGACGCCGTGCTGTCCCTGACCGAAGAGCGTTGGATAATCAATCCTGGCTGCGTCGGTCAACCAAGAGACCGGGACCCCCGCTCCAGCTACGCGATCTATGACGACCAAGCCACCACCATTGAAAGGCACCGGGTGGCTTACGATATAGAAAGCACCCAGGACAAGATGAGGGAAGCCCAATTGCCGGAATACCTGATAGAGCGGCTCAAATTGGGCATTTAGGGATATATAATAGTAAGTGTGATTCGAGGTCCGATCTTCTGGCCGGGTATCCATAGGTAGGCAGTTGACACGCCGGACCGATTCTTGATACGTTCCGACTACCCGGTGGACACGGGTCCGCCATGAAATGGCCCGCTAGCTCAACTGGCAGAGCAACTGACTCTTAATCAGTAGGTTCCCGGTTCGACCCCGGGGCGGGTCACCAA
>CAXEOX010000084.1:0-13854 GCA_963997925.1 uncultured bacterium | reverse complement strand
CCCTCCTTCCCTCCTTCCCTCCTTCCCTCAAATGTTATAATTCTCTTTGTCGCTAAAATAGCCGTCAGGCTGGGCCGACGCGGGAATATGATGGTGTTGGGAGGGGGATGAGTCTGGTGCCCGCGACGATGGATAAGCATCGCCGATGAACCGAGTTGTAAGAGAATTACTAGAAGCCGTTGTTCTGGCTTTGATTGTATTCATGGTCATCCAGACCAGCGTCCGGAACTTCAAGGTCGACGGCTCAAGCATGAACCCAACCCTGGAAGGCGGCCAGTACCTGATGGTAAACAAGCTGGTCTACTTTCAGTTGGACATGGTAAGGCTGTCCCGCATCGTCCCGTTCTGGAAAGAGGAAAGACCAGACAGCCGGTTCGCCGTTCATCCTCCCCAGCGAGGGGAGGTCATCGTTTTCCACTTCCCCAGGGACACCAGCAAGGACTTTGTGAAGCGTGTCATAGGCTTGCCCGGCGACACCGTGGAGATACGCGGGGGCAAAGTCTTCGTCAACGACAGCTATCAAGAAGAGCCCTACATCACCCGCAAGGATACTTCCAGCATGAAGCCCATGCGCATGAGGGCCAAAGAGTACTTCGTGATGGGGGACAACCGGCGCAGCAGCAATGACTCGCGCTCCTGGGGACCAGTGCCCGAAGGCTTGGTTCTGGGGAAGGTGTGGTTCGTCTACTGGCCTTTTTCCAGCCTGCAGGTGTTGAACTAAGCAGCTTCTCGTGGGCTCCCCAGCAGTTATCCCGCTGGCTACCACGATACATAGGCGAGCTTCCCCGGTTCAGCGGCTTCTAGTGTTCCCCTTATAGTTCTGCCACCGCGCGTGCACGCTCAACGAGAAGTTAATCCCCGGAACACAGCACGGCGAGCCGATAGCTGTTAGCTGTTGGGCGGTCCGACCAGAACGTCTTGGCCCTCTATCTGCACCGGGAACACCCGAAGGTTTTCCTGGGCCGGCGGGGTCAAACACTCTCCGGTAGTCACATTGAAGGCCGCTCCGTGCAGCGGGCACTCAATCTCATCGCCGTTCAGGTCTCCTTCGGAGAGACCGGCGTAGGCGTGAGAGCAAATCTCGTCGCAAGCGTAGATAGTCCCATCCACGTTCACTACGAGGACCTGCTCCCCTCCAACTTCAACAACCTTGGTCTCTCCCGGAGACAGTTCACCAACATCAGCTACTTTCTCAAAGCCAGGCTCGGCCATAAAGTCCTCCTCTACGATTCGACATCAGGACCTTATCCAGGTCCCGGGACGGCGGGGCAACTCTTCGGCCAGTCAACCCAGCCTTGGTCCCCGTCGTCTTCCACGTCATAGGTTTCTATAAACCGGATTATATTATAGGGCACCCAGTCACGCGATTAAAAGACGAAATCCCCGTGTTTTCCCCGTTGGATTCTTCCGGCTTTAGTGGACAGCCAAAAGCCGGATTGGCTATAATGAAATTGGTGATGCAGTGGGCACGTCGTTTCGCTGAACGGACTAGGCCAGTTCTCTTCCAAAGTATGCGCGAACGTTCTTCCTCTGTTTATCGCCGTTTCTCGCGGAGAGGTGCCGGAGCGGCCGAACGGGCGCGACTGGAAATCGCGTAGGGGCCTCCAGCTCCTCGCGGGTTCGAATCCCGCCCTCTCCGCCAGTCCTCACTTCTGGCATTTTCTTCCGGCGAGCTAATACCCTTATATCCCCTTGGCCGCATATACCTCAGGATTAGCGCACGCCTCCAGCCTTCTCCCCTGGATCCCAGCCACCACGTTTCTCGCCGCCAGCAAACACGTGTGGCGACGGGATGCGATGGACGCGCTGCCGATGTGGGGCGTGATGACCAGATTTTCCAGAGTGAGCAGGGGGTCGTCCGGTAGTATCGGTTCAGGATCAGTCACGTCCAATGCTGCGCCGCTGATCCAACCCTCGCTCAAAGCGGTGTAAAGGGCCTGAGAGTCGACCACTCCCCCCCGGGCTGCGTTGACCAAGATGGACGTGGGTTTCATCATCCGCAATTCCCGTTCTCCGATGAAGTGGCGGGTCTCTAGCGTAAGGGGAATGTGCAGGGAGACGAAGTCAGCGGTACTCAGAAGGTCCGACGGATCGAAATATTCCAGGCCAAATTCAGCCTCAAGGTCTGGCTTACGAGTGCGTGAGTAGTAGATAACCCGCATATCGAAGCCAAGGGCCCGTTTAGCCATCTCCAACCCGATCTGGCCCATGCCGACGATTCCCAGCGTCGCGCCGTGGACCTCGGCCCCCAACCAAACCATGGGATGATATTGCATCGTCCACTTGCCGGCCCGCAGCCAACGATCGCTCTCGCCGATGCGGCGGGCAGCGGACATCAGCAAACCGAATCCGATGTCCGCCGTAGCTTTGGCCAAAACTCCGGGGGTGTTGCCAACCAGGACCCCTCGCCGCGTAGCTTCGGCCACGTCGATGTTGTCGACGCCCACTCCCAATTGGCTGACTACCTTTAGCCGATGGGCAGCTCGCAACACATTGGCATCTACGTTATCCATGATGTTGGTTAATACGCCGTCGGCCCCGTCGATCTTTTCCAGAAGTTGTTCGGGAGTGGGCGGATCGTCGTGGGGCCACACCTCGGTTTCAGCCGCATCGGTTAAAACCTCTAGGGCTTCCGGAAAGAACCGGCGGGTTACGAACACCCGTGGCCTGAGATTAACCACGTTGTTGCTCCTTAAAAGTAAGTTCGGGGCGGGAGATTCGAGAGTGAGTTGGGCAATTGTAACCAAACGGCCTGAGAATTTCCAGGGTAAATCCAGATGCTATACTTGGACGCTGGACACGATGTTCCAGCTGTAATCTTCAGCGATAACTTCAGGAGGATAGGATGGCCCTGTTCCTAAACGAGAGAGAGGTGGCCGATCTGTTGCCCATGGGGGAATGCATCGACGTACTGGACGAAGCTTTTTCCCATGCCGGAAACGGCCAGACAGAGGTAAAACCCAGATCCCGGATGCGGATGCCTGGCGGGTTTTTTCACTTCATGGCAGCCGCCGACGCAGGGCACAACGTCTTCGGATACAAAGCCTATCCATCCTTCGGAGGCCCCGGCGGCGCCAAGATGATTGTGATGCTCTATGACTATGAGTCCGGAGCGATGTTGGCATGCATGGAAGGCGGGAGGCTGGGGCAGATCCGCACCGGTGCGGCTTCCGGCTTGGCAACTCGCTATATGGCCAAGGAAGGGGCAACAACCGTAGGCGTTATCGGCACCGGCGGCCAGGCCAGGACCCAACTGGCAGCGGTGGCGGAAGTACGAAATATAAGCAAGGTTCAAGTATTCAGCCGGCGGGAAGACCGTCGTGAAGAATTCGCTAAGCAAAGTAGCGAGAGGCTGAACCTGGAAGTAGTAGCCGTAGACAGCGCTCAGGCCTGCGTAGACGGCGCGGATGTCGTGATAGCCATCACCAGCGCCCGGGAGCCGGTGCTGGAATATGATTGGCTGTCTCCCGGAGTCCACATCAATGCCGCCGGCGGCAACCACTGGATGCGGCGAGAGATCGACGAAGGGACTATCACCAAAGCAGATCTGATTGTAGTGGACGACTTGGAGCAAGCTAAAGTAGAGTGCGGCGACTTGATGTGGCCAGAAGCCAGAGGATCCTTCCGCTGGGACATGGTCCACGAGCTACGGGAGATTGTATCCGGCCATGTGCCGGGCCGATCCTCAGACCAGGATTTGACCCTGTTCGAGTCCATGGGAATTGCCCTGGAGGACATCGCGGCCGCCCAACTGGTTTACCGCAAAGCAAAGGAACAGGGCGTGGGCCAGGAACTACCTTTCTAATCGCAACTCAGTTGCCAGCCCAAGTGTTGCCGGGCTATCGCCGCCAATGATCGTAGCCGAGGGTATACCTTTTCGGATCCGCCTCGGCGATGTTCCGGTACAAACGGTCCCGCTTGCTCATGGCCGGTCCCGACAGCCAATCGTTAAAGGTCATCAGCCTACCAGCCAGCCTGACTAGTATGTTAGGGCGGCGAATCGGCGCGGAAACACGAACCAGTTCTTCGGCCATCTCCACGGCCGCTACCTGTTCAAGTGATGTTTCTACTTGGTTGTGGTCCACGGTCGAGGTTTCGAAGCGCCGTGGATCCGGGTTTGTTACAGTAGTCATATTTCCTCCTGTTCACTCACGCAGATTTGATGGATAACCCATCGGCGTGAGGTGGCTCGCGATTAAACGAGACGTAATAAGATAACCCCCTACCCTGCATGAATCGGCAGGATAGGGGGAATTGTCCAAGCCGGTTTTTATTCGGGTGGGGCGTTCCCCCTTCCCGCGCTGTCTTGTGCTTACGAGTTGATCCGGTCCATCTCAAAGCCGGGAGCGCGTTCCGCGAGATTCCGGTACATCCGGTCCCGTTGGGTCATGGGTGGTCCTGACAGCCAATCATAAAAAGCCTCTACGCTTTTGAGCATCTTCAACAGTAGGTTGTCCCTGCGGACCGGGGTGAAGGTACCGGGCAATTCCTCAGCGATAAGCATATCCGCGATAATCGCAGGGGATATAACCGGTGCTTCGGGGTCGATGACGGGGGCTTCGGAGTTTCTGCGGGTCGTTAGTGTAACCATGTTTCCTCCCTATGAGTGTGGTTGAACTTATGGTTGACCCGTTTGAGATACCGTCGGGGGCTGTTGAATCGTACAGGGCAATACTGATCGGATGTCACCATTTGCATTTATGATACTCCTTAATCTATATCACGTCAACAGATATAGATTTATATACAATATCCATATTATTGATACACAGGTTGGCGAAGGGAGATCTAGGGTTGCTGAAGCGCGGGGCGCTAGAACGGCTATAGAGGAGGGGTCACTCTTAGTCTGATGATGCTGCTTAGAGGCCCAACTTGCCGGGGTTCATGATGTTGGCGGGGTCCAGGGTTTGTTTCATCTCTCGAATAACATCGTGGCTGACACCCAACTCCCGAGCCAAAAGGTGGTTCAGCTTGACGCCGACACCATGGCAGTACTCCATGATTCCACCCATGTCCTGGGCCAAGGTCAGCACCTGTTCAACGACGCGGCCCAAGTTGTCCCGGAATTTTTCCATGTCGTCGGTATCTGCCCTTAAAAGCATGGAGAACAACTCGGGGCGGCTCCACAGAGAGTACTCGGAAACCATTACACCAGTGCCATCCATGATTTGGTCGCAGCGCCTCCGGTAGTCCAAGACTTTGGATATCGGCATCGCCATGTGCAGGTAATCGAAGCTTCTTCCGCCCCAGCGGTTCCAGCGGACCGAGCGTGGCTGGCCCAATGCTTCGGCCTTATACCGGTCCGCGGATTGGCGCCGGTCCCGCCAGTATTCCATGGTCGGACCTGGACCAATATCGCTCCCTCCAAATCGTGCGGCGATGTCCTTGGCCCGCTGCACATCGGCGGCCACCCCCTCTCTATAGCCTTCGAACAAAAGATGTAAGCGGATGCCGGCTTCGTCTTCGGTCAGATCGAGCAAGCTGGGCCGGATTCCCAACGCAGTCAGGTCAACGGCGGCGTCAAACCCTTGGTCGAAGGTATCGAAGGACGCGGTGTCGAATACTTGGGATTCCGGCAACCGGAACACCCGGATAGTCGCTCTGGTAATGATGCCGAATACACCCTCGCTGCCGATGAACAGGTGATTCAGGTTCGGTCCGGAGGAGTATTTAGGAACAGCATTGGTGGCTATAACCCGGCCGTCGGGCAAGACTACTTCCAGAGCCACCACCTGGTTTCCCATGGGGCCAAAGGCCGCCGCCCGGTAGCCCACGCCGTTGGTGGAGATGGTGCCGGCGACAGTGGCGATGGGTACGCTGTACGGGTCGTGGCCGGGCATCAGGCCTTGTTCGGCCAGCTTGATTTCCAGGGCTTCCAGAACCACGCCCCCCTCCACTGTGGCTGTCAGGTCGCGTGCGCTTATCTCCAAGATTCGGTTCATTCGGGAAACATCAAGAATCACACCGCCCCGAACCGGGACAGTCCCGCCCATCACTCCGGTTCCGCCTCCGTAGGGAATAAGGGAGAGTTTCTGGGCAGCGGCCAGAGACACAATCTCGGATACCTGCTGGGTGGACTCAGGCCGCACCACGGCGTCGGCCAACCGATCGAAGACGGCCTCCGCGCCAAACGCCCTGAAGGGATTGAGGGCATCGGCGGAATACCGGTCCAAGTCGTAGTCGCCAGTCAGCACATATTCGCTGCCTACGATCCGAGTTAAGGAATCAATCGTGGTGCTGTCCAGCATGTTTCTCCCAATATCTACCGGGCGTGCAGAATGTATTGAACGGACGGAGACGAATCAAATGACTGAAGGATGAAGATTCCAGTAGGAGGATGACGCTCGACCGGCGAGAGACTCATCCCCGGGGATGGTACTGCCACTGGGTGCCTTGGGCGGTATCTTCCAGTACCACGCCCTGTTGGTCCAAGCCGTCGCGTATATGATCGGCCATCTCGTATTGCTTGGCTTTACGCAATTCATCGCGAGTTGCCAACAATAGCTCGATGAAGGGCTTGGCAGCCAGCTCGTCATTCCCACCGGATGTCGTCTCTTGGAAGGTAAGCCCCAAAATACCGCCCAACCGGCGCAAGCAATCTTGGGCCGGCGTGATGTCCTGACCTTCGTCCCCGGCCCGGTTCATGTCCCGAGCCAAGTCGAACAGAACCGCCAAGGCCCTGGGAGTATTTAAGTCTTCGTCCATGGCCGACAGAAACCGCTCCTGGTAATCGCCAGTGTCCATGGATTCGCCCTTTCCACCGCCGTCCCGCGCTAGGGCATGGCGGAGTCTGTCGGAGCTACGTTCCATCGCCGCGCAACCCTCTTCGCTATAACTCAGCGGGCTGCGGTAGTGGGAACTGAGGAAGTACAAGCGCAGCGAATCGGCGCTGTAATTCGCCAGGGCCTCGTCCAGCGAAACCAGATTACCCAGGGACTTGCTCATCTTATCTTCGCCGAGTTGGAGCAGTCCGTTATGCACCCAGTAACGAGAGAAGGGCATGGCATCCGTAGACGCTTCGCTCTGGGCTATCTCATTCTCGTGATGAGGAAAAATCAGGTCCTGGCCGCCACCGTGGATGTCCAGGCTTTCACCAAGATAGGTCATCGCCATGCTGGTGCACTCGATGTGCCAACCAGGACGGCCCGGCCCCCAGGGGCTTTCCCAAGATGGCTCTCCGGACTTTGCGCCCTTCCAGAGAACAAAGTCCATGGGATGCTCTTTATGCGGGTCCACTTCGATCCTGGCGCCGGCTTGCATCCCGTCCAAGGTGCGGTGGCTCAGCTTCCCATAATCCTTGCTCTTGGTTACCCGGAAGAAGACGTCCCCGCCCCCCGGATAGGCGTAGCCCTTATCCACCAAGTTCTGGATAGTATCGATGATTGGCGTCATCTCCTGGGTAGCCAAGGGATAGACGTCCGCCCGCTGGACATTGAGGGCATCCATACCACGGAAGAAGTCTTCTACAAACCGATCCACCAGTTCTTGGGGAGTGATGCCTTCTTCCTGGGCTTTCAGGATGATTTTGTCGTCCACGTCGGTGAAGTTCTGAACGTGGCGTACTTTATAACCCAGGTGCTCCAGATACCGTCTCAGGACGTCAAAAGCTACGTAGCTGAGGGCGTGGCCCACGTGGGTGGAGGAGTAGGGAGTAACCCCACAGATGTACATCTTGACGCTCTGTCCATCGGAAGGGACGAACTCCTCAACTTCCCCGGCCAGAGTGTTGTATAGCTTCATTACTCAGTTACCAGCGACGCGACAGCGTAGGCTGCGATGCCCTCTTCCCGGCCAACGAAGCCGAGATGATCGGTGGTGGTGACTTTGATGCCGATCCTCTGCACCGGTATCGAAAGGGCATTACCGGCCTGTTCTCTCATAGACTCGACAAAGGGCGCTAGCCTCGGATTTTGCGCCAACATTGTAGCATCCACGTTGGAGATGCGCCAACCGGCCCCCCTCACCAGATCGCCAACGCTGGACAGCAGAATCAAGCTGGAAATGTCCTTGTATTGAGGGTCGCTGGAAGGGAAATGGGCCCCTTTATCCCCCAAAGCCGCCGCCCCCAACAAAGCGTCCATCATGGCGTGAATCAGCACGTCGCCGTCGCTATGGCCGGACAGCCCCATATGATGGGGGACGGTCACTCCCCCCAACACTAAGGCGCGGCCTGCTACCAACGGGTGACTGTCAAATCCTATGCCAACACGAAAGTCCAATTCATTTCCCGAAGGTTAAAACTCAGTCAGCCTATTCTTAGGCCGCTGGTCTTCCAATTATTCGGCGGAAGGAGAGTAATCTCATGAGCGCTTAGCCAACCGGTTCCCGCTGCTTGAGGAAAGCCTCGGCCAAGATTAGGTCTTCCGGCGTGGTGACTTTCAGGTTCTCATAAGAGCCCAGGAACATCTTAACGGAGTGTCCCAGGCTCTCCACCATCATCGCGTCGTCGGTAACATCTTCGATACACCGGTCATGAGCGTCCCGCAAAAGGTCATAGCGGAAGATCTGGGGAGTCTGGGCGGCCCATAGAGACTTGCGGTCCGGCGTGTCCACCACCGCTCCCTGGTCCGATACAACCTTGATGGTGTCTTTGACCGGCACACCGGCAACGGCCGCTCCCGCCTCTTGCACCGCTGCCAGCCCCCTCTCCAACATGGGTAGGTCCAGGCAGGGACGGGCCCCGTCATGGACGATTACCCAGTCGCAGGGTGTCAAAGCATCCAAGCCGGAGCGCACCGAGTCCTGGCGGCGTTTCCCACCGGGGCAAACGTGAGTCACTTTGCGGTAACCACGGGCATCGACCAGTTCCCGGCCCTGCGTCAAAGAGCCGGAATCCAGCACCAACACAATCTCGGTTACCGGAGGAAACGCTTCAAGCTGGTCCAAGGCAAAGCAGACTAGAGGACGGTCCAAGACCGGAGCGAAAATCTTATCCACGCCGCCCATCCGAGAAGAGCTGCCAGCGGCCACCACAACCGCACCCACGCCGAGGCCAGGAGTAGAGGCCGCGGCCATGGCAGGCTAGCTCTTGGGCTGGGCGAAGATGATTCTGCCGGCGGCGGTCTGTAACACGCGGGTTACCACCACCTCATGAAAGGCGTTGAGATAACGGCGGCCACCCTCAACAACAACCATGGTCCCATCATCCAGATATGCCACGCCCTGGCCTGCTTCCTTCCCTTCCTGGACGATGTGAACCCGAAGGTCTTCTCCGGGCAGAACGATCGATTTTAGAGCGTTGGCAAGCTCGTTCACGTTCAGAACTTGGACGCCCTGCAACTCCGCGACCCGGTTCAAGTTGTAATCGGTGGTTAGGATCGGCGAGTCCATCCCCTTGGCCAGTCTTACCAACTGGGCGTCTACCTCTTCCCCTACGCCAACTCCCACGTCCAGAACTTCCAGGGGAACGGTGGCATCCTTCCGCAGACGGCCCAAGACTTCAAGCCCCCGGCGGCCCCGGGCACGGCGGAGGTCGTCACTGGAATCGGCGATGTGCCTGAGCTCATCCAAGACAAACCTGGGCACCACCAGGCTACCTTCCAGAAACCCGGTTATGCTGAGATCGGCGATGCGGCCGTCGATGATAGCACTGGTATCGACCAGGATGCTGCCGTTGCGGTACACCTTGCCGACACCATTGTTACTGTTTTCCAGACGCGGGAATATGGCCGACATATCCCTGTTGCGGTGGACACCCAGCCACATGCCAAATAGTCCCAGGAACAGGCTGACCATAACCGGCACGCCCCATCCCAACCACCCGTTTAACGAGTACAGCGGAATGGAGATGAGAGAAGCGATAACCAATCCCACCAGAAGACCTATGGTGCCGGAAAGTAGGGTAGACCCTGGAATAGAACTGATGTAATCGGCGCTTTTGCGCCACGGTTTAAACGTCAAGTAAGGCGCGACCAATGCTCCAACGGGTACCCCCGCTAAGGTTAGCGCCAACCCCCACGGCAAGAATTGCTCTTTACCCAAGGAAAATTCCGATACAATCCCCCCAAGCCTCCAGCCAAGGACCGCAAATCCTCCGGCGCCCACCACTCTGAGCGACCAAAGGGCAAACACAAGGTTCACCTCCTATCTATCTCGACGTTGCGGACTCTGTAATTCGTGGTATCTGTGGCTCTTTGTATCAGCTACATTCGGTCGATTGGAGCATACCATAATCACCATAAATCGGGAAGATTTTGAAGCGCTGCGTATCTAGCAGAGGCGTGGCATGGCCTTCGGTCCATCGGCGTATACTTAGTCACCGGAATATGACCATAGACCAACACGTCACATTGGCAGCACGGCTCTGGATCATCTACAGTGCCCTAATCTTGATCGGATCCTTTACCGGGACGATGTTTTTCCTGGTTTTGGACCGTCATGACAGCGCCGCCGGAGAGTCCCTCTTCCTGTCGCTGGTTTCTCTTCCGGGCATAGCCGGCGGTATCGCACTGTTCAAGCGGCGGAGTTGGGCCCGGATGTTGCTCTTGGTCTTAGGCTTTTTGAGGCTGGTAAGCTTTCCGCCCATAGGGACAGCCTTGGGCGGGTATACCATCTGGCTACTATTCAAGAAACGGAAAACCGCAGGGTCTCTTACCAACTAGATCTATATAAGGTTCAGGAGGAATTTCATGGCCACCGCCACTAAGCCCCGTGTGTACGTTATTGGCACCGGGGGCAGCATCTCATACGTGGGATCTTCACGCACCGATTACATCAACTACAGCTACGACAACAAGCACTTGACCATACAAGAACTGCTGGACCGGGTCCCGGAAGTCAACGATTTCGCCGACGTTCGATGCGAACAGTACATGAACGTGGGGAGCACCGACGTGGGCCCCGAACATTGGGTCGGACTGGCCCAGCGCATCAACCAGATATTCCGGGAGGATCCGGACGCTGCCGGCGTGGCCGTTACCCACGGCACCGCCACCCTGGAAGAAACGAGCTACTTCCTGAACCTGACCGTTAAGAGCCGCAAGCCGGTGGTGGTTACCGGGGCCATGCGGCCTCCCACCGGATTGGGGACAGATACCGACGTTAACCTGATCGACTGTATACGCGTCGCGGCGGCGCCCCAATCGGCGGGGCATGG
This sequence comes from uncultured bacterium, assembly GCA_963997925.1. Taxonomy (GTDB): domain Bacteria; phylum Chloroflexota; class Dehalococcoidia; order Lucifugimonadales; family UBA3495; genus UBA11650. The sequence continues at coordinate 2,759 of CAXEOX010000084.1, read as the reverse complement.
CGTGCTTACGGTTTTGAACAACGAGATTCAGGCCGCAAGGGATGTGACCAAGACCAACAGCTACCGCTTGGAGACCTTCCGGTCCAACGAGTTGGGGTGCCTGGGCTACGCCGATTCCGACGAGCAGGCCGTGTTCTACCGCACCACCACCAAACCCCACACCCAAGACGCCGAGTTCGACATCGATTCGGTGCACACGCTTCCTCGGGTGGACATAGCCTACGCCTATGCCGGCGCCGACGGTCTATTGGTCAGAGCGTTGGTGGATGCCGGAGTGGCTGGGATAGTTGCCGGGGGATTGGGAAGCGGCGGATCGCCTTCCAAAATGATGGCGGCGTTGAAGGCAGCCGCACAGAGCGGCGTTCCAGTGGTGATTGCTACCCAAACGGGCAACGGAAGAGTGGTTCGGACCAGACGTTACGACGAAGACGGCTATATCGTTGCCGACAACCTTTCGCCGAAGAAAACGCGAATTCTACTGATGATGGCCCTAACCAAGACCAAGGACCCCGAGGAGATTCAGAGGATGATGCTGACGTACTAGAAGCTGTCAGCAATCAGCTATCAGGAGCCGGTTGCTGCCTGATAGCTGGACGCTGAAAGCTTATGACTTGCTCTAGCCTGGGACTTCGTCGTAGTGGTCTTCTTCGCTGATGACCCTATTCTCGACGAATTTGGAAATCTCTTCGTCAGAGTATCCCAGGATGCCGGACAAGACCTCGTTGTTGTGCTCGCCCACCTTGGGGGTGGTCCCCACGACAACCGGCGTGCGGCTGAAGTGCCAGTAATCTCCGGACACGGCGATGGTGCCAGCCAAGAAATCATCCACCTCAACCATGGTGCGCCTCTCCCAAGGATGCGGGTCTTCCGCAGCGTGGGGGATGTCGTTCACCGGGGCGGCGACGATGTCGTACTTTCGGAAGTGGTCGATGGCCTCTTCCATGGTCATATTCTCAAGCAACGCATTGATCGCGTCGTTCACCGTATCCCGGTTCGCCGCCCGTTCGTTACGGGTAGTGAAGCGGGGGTCTTCCAGCCACTCGGGCTTATTCAAAGCGTTACAGACCCGGTGCCAGTGGTGCTGGTCACCGGCGGATAGCAGGACGTTGCCGCCTTTGCAGGGGTAGGTGCCTCCGGGAGGCGCTCCCGTGCGTCCGCGCTTGGGGGCTTGTTTGGTGCCGTGATAGGCGGTGATGGGAATCTCGGTCATGCCGTAGCCGGTGTCGGCCAGACAGACATCGATTGACTGCCCTTCACCGGACAATTCCCTTTCGTGCAAAGCGGTCAGGGTTCCGATAGCGGCATGGAGTGCCGTCATGCGGTCGATGATTGGGACACCGGTGAGGATGGGCGGGTCGCCCTCTTCTCCGGTAACCATGGTTATTCCGGACATGGTCTGACCGATGGGGTCATAACCGATGTTCTCGCGGTAAGGGCCGAACTGTCCGAAGGCGGACACGTTGACCATAATCATCCGGGGGTTCAGCTCTTTGAGAACGTCATAGCCGAATCCCATATTCTCGATGGTGCCGGGCCGGAAATTCTGCACCAATACGTCGGACACTTTAATCAGGTTGCTCAGAATCTCTTTCGCTTCGTCCTTGCGCATGTCGATGCTGAGGCTCTTCTTTCCGGTGTTGTACTGTACCCAATAGGCGCTCTGCTTTCGCACCCAAGGTCCGTGGTACCGGGTCTCTTCGCCACCCAGCCGCTCAACTTTGATAACTTCTGCGCCCATCCGGGCTAAAACCTGGGCACACCTTGGTCCAGCCTGGTGTCGTCCCAGATCAAGTACTCTAATATCTCTCAGTGGATGTTGGACTTCGGCCATAGCTACGAATTCCCCCTTCGGCAGTATTGCGGTATTTTACGTCCGGTTGGTTCAAAGGGCAAGTAGGCATATAGAGTCTACTACTCGCCGTCGTTTATGAGAACTCCCTTCTGGCCCGGCGTTCCGCCAGATAAGCGGCGGCTTGGGACCTGCGGGACACCTCCAGTTTGCCCAGGATGTTGCTGACGTAGTTCTTCACTGTTTTATCGCTTAGATGAATCTCTTGAGCAATCTCCCGGTTGGTTTTGCCTTCGGCTATGGACTCCAATATCCGCTGTTCCTGGCTGGTTAGCTGGTTCCAGCCATCATCCGCGTCGTTGCCGTTGCGGATCCGATCCAAGACGCTGGCGGTGACCATTGGATCTAAGAGCGACTGACCAGCTCCGACTCTTTTGATGGCGTCAACAATCTCCTCGGATCGAATCTCCTTCAGCAGGTACCCGGACGCCCCGGCCATGATGGAGCCCATGACCGCTTCCTCATCACTGTAGGAGGTGAGCATCAAAACCTTGACGTCGGGATTTTCGGCCCGGATATCGCGGCAAGCCTCTACCCCGGAACCGTCCGGCATACGGATGTCCAGCACCACCACATCCGGAGAAAGCTCACGGGCCTTTTGCACCGCTTCCGCCGCCGCTCCGGCCTCTCCAGCCACCACTAGATCTTCCTGGCGGGAGATTAGCATGACAAGCCCTTTGCGGACGATCTCGTGGTCGTCAACTATCAGAACTTTGGTCGGTGTATCGGATGGCATCTGTTCTCCTTCTGCCAAGTTATTACTAGCGTCCGACGGTCAAGGGCGGGTCGCCTGGTAGCCCATGGGAACCAAAACCTTGAGCCGGGTACCTTGACCCACAGCGCTTTCGATGAGGAGCATCCCTCCTAAGCGTTCCGCCCGGTCTTTGATGTTGGGTAAGCCGTAGCCCCG
>CAXEOX010000083.1:0-13918 GCA_963997925.1 uncultured bacterium | reverse complement strand
TCCGTCATTCCGGAAGAGTCCGTAGTCCATGCCATCTCTGTTTCCGGATGGCACACTCCTTTCATCCGGGCCTACTGGATTCCCGTCTGGACGGGAATGACGGGAGGGTCATTGCCCCACTTCGTCATTCCGGCGAAGGCCGGAATCCAGAAACTGCCTGCAACACAATACCTTCTAGACACCGGCTTCCTCCGGTGTCACGATCAGGGCTTCACGATTCTGATGGCGTAACCTGATGAGCCGCACCGCCGCGACAATAAGGAGGAGATAATGCTCCCTGCCGAATCTATCATCTACGCCTTACAACGCAACTGGGACATGGTGGACTCCGCTCTGGAAGGCTTGGACGAAGCCGCCATGGTTCGGCAACCTTCCGATCAGTGCAACTCCGCGGCTTGGATCCTGTGGCACATGACCCGTGTTGTGGATATGTTCATCCATACCAGGCTTCGGTCCATTCCCCAGTTGTGGACCCAAGACGGTTGGCATGAAAAGTTCCACATGCCGGAAGACGGGGAAGATCGGGGAGTGGGCTGGACGGCCGAGCAAGTAGCCGCTTGGACGCCCCCGTCCAAGGCAGAACAACTTGGATACTACGCAGCGGTTAAATCGGCTGCCAAATCATATCTGGAATCTTTGACCGTGGCCGACCTGGAAAAGCAGCTGGTGGTCCCGCCGGTGGCCGAGCCGCGCTCAGTGGCCATGCTTCTGGGGCAGTTCACCTGGGACAACATCGCTCACGGCGGCCAGATCGCTTACCTAAGGGGTCTGTTTATCGGGATGGGCTGGCACCGCTAGCCTCGGCGAGGACGGTTCCGGTCGGCGCTATCAAGCATAATCGTGACCGGGCCGTCGTTCTGTATACGGACCTGCATGTATTCCTGGAACTGGCCGGTAGCCACCGTCAGCCCGGTCTTTCGGAACAGCTCCACCGCCTGATCGTAGGCTTCTCCCGCTTGATCGGGACCGGCGGCCTGATTGAAATCCGGGCGGCGTCCCTTCCGGGTATCCGCATACAGGGTGAATTGGCTGACTAAAAGAAGCTCCGCCCCCACATCAAGGGCGGAGCGATTGAAACGGTTGTCGTCGTCTGCGAATATCCGCAGATTCACGACTTTATCTACAAGGTAAAGGGAGTCTGTTTCCTCGTCGCTGCTGGTGAATCCAAGAAAAACCAGCAAGCCGGAGCCGATGCGCCCAACCTCTTGATCTTCTACGGTCACCGAGGCTTCGGATACTCGTTGGATCAAGGCTCGCAACGCCGCTAATCCTCTTCGATGCCGCTACGAGTGCGATCCTTGGCACTCAACCGCAGCCGTGCGCTTAGTCGCCGGACTTGGCCGAACTCTCGCTCTTGGAGTCGGACGAGCTTGAGGAAGAACTTGAAGATGAGTCGCTGGAGGATGAAGAACTATCCGAGCTGCTGGAGGAACTTTCCGAGGTGGAAGTTTTACTTTCCTTGCTAGAGGAACTGTCCTTGCTGCCGGATTCCACCGGGGGCTTGGGCCGTCCGTAATCCGTTGTGTAAAAGCCGGAGCCTTTGTAAATCACCGGTACGGCGTGAAATACTCGTTGTCCTGCTCCGGAACATACCGGGCAGGTTCCCTTCCCCGCCTCACTGAAGGTTTGGGTTAATTCGAATTCGTCGCCACAAGAAGTGCAACGATAGTCGTAACGTGGCAAGCGGATACTCCTATGAGGAAAGGTACTTATTAAGAAAGCCGATCAAACAAGACCAACTAACCCAATCTACCAGCACCACTTTGGACTGTCAATGAGATTCCATGCCGGGAGCACGGCTTTAATGTTCCGCTTGTGCTTGGGAATGCGATGGGAAGGTTACTTTGGTCATTACCGGATGGTATTCTGAGGGGCAATGGCCGGTGGTCATACCGGAATAGGAGAAGAGGAAAGAAAATGGCGGAAATATTCGTACTTGGCGGGGGTACTCCCACTCCAACCGCGGAACGGTTCGGCAGCGCCCACGTTATCAAGATCGGCAATCAGTCGCTGATGTTCGACTGCGGCCCGGCGGCCACTCACAAGCTGGTGAAAGCAGGTCTGTTTCCCACTGAGATAGACTACCTGTTTTTCACGCACCACCATTTCGACCATGACATCGACTACCCCTGCTTCTTGCTTTGCCGTTGGGACCAGAGCATCGGCAAGGAGAATCAGCTAAAGGTGTTCGGACCTACCCTTACTGAGAAAATCACCGAGGGCATCATCGGAGAGGACGGTCTCTTTTCCCACGATTGGAAGGCCCGCGTTAATCATCCCCTGAGCCAGAAGGTGTTCGTCAACCGTGGCGGCACGTTGCCCAGACCGGTTCCCTCAGTGGACGCGAAGGATATAGGGGTTGGGCCGGTTTACAGCGGCAGCGACTGGCAAGTGACCTCGGCCAATGCTGAGCATGTCCAACCCTATCTGGATTCCCTGGCCTACCGGGTGGACACGCCCGACGGCAGCGTGGTGTTCACCGGTGATACCCAGCCCTGCCAGAGCGTTATCGATCTGGCCAAGGGCGCCGACATGATGCTGTGCATGTGTTGGGACGATCAGGAGGTCATGGACGAGAGTGGAGAAGCCCCCGGTCAGTGCGGCACCACCGGAGCGGCGCGCATGGCTCAGGAGGCTGGAGTAAAGAAGTTGGTGCTGGTTCACGTCGGACCCCACCTATCCGGTCATGGCCCGATGGAAAAAGGCATCGGCGACGTCCGCCGCATATACGATGGGCAGTTGATCTTCTCTGAGGAGTTGATGCGGATACAGGTTTAGGCGCCTCGCATTTCCGCAGCCGTGGTTGAACCTTTCGAATCCAACTGGAATCAGGGCAAAGGAATGGATATCGGCAAGAAGAGGCTGTGTACTCGGTCGGCCAAAAGATGGTTGTCTGTGAGGCCGAGATGTGCCCATTGATTGCTGATGGCAGGCTTCCATCCATTTGGGGTTTGGGGACACTGCTTACCGGGTACTCGGTCTCCTAGAAAGTCAAGGAAAATCAGATGGGCGGGCACGTCTTCGCGTTGCAAAAAATAGAGCGTCGCCATCCTGTTAGCGGCCTGGTAATACTTGTGGAACCAGTCGGAATCTGGGCGGGCTCCCAGGTTTCGCTTCACTTCATCGAAGGCGGAAGTTATTTTCTCGATGCTTGTTGCACTAGTCGCCCCGCAGTTGGTTGTCATCTCCTTAACGTGGGACTTCGCCTCTAGCAAGAGCAGTTCTTGATTTGCTCCTTTTCCTATCCAACCTACCGCGTCCCAATTCTGTACGCCTCCTTGAGTAGGCCAGAACTTCTGCCACTTGCTTTTGAGTCCTGGCCGATCGTACAGAAATTCGAGTCCCTTGAGTTCGGCGTCAGGCCATGGATTATTCGGAGCAAAGTTAAAATCCAGCCAATGTATTGGAGAACCCGGTCTTCCGACAGACTCAGAGACAGATTGGTCGAATAGATTCCGATGTCTGCCCATCCAGCGCATCAGGTGGCATTCGCTACCGTACCCGTTTCCGATTTTGGCCATGTGTTGTTCCTCGAATGCGGCCAGAAAGAGAATAATCGCGGTGATAGAGGTTAGGAATGATGATGTGGGTGGCCCAAGGTTTGGGCGCCAGGGCAGGTTAGGTTATACGGAGGGCGAAGAAGAAACGGGCACTGTCAAACAGTGCCCAGTTGGGTAAGATGCCGGCCTACGGGAAGATAACCGTGCTGGTAGGCCAGCTTAACGACGGTGTTGACGGCGGCGGCGGCGTGCGGCACGCTGGGCTGCCAAGCGTTCTTTCTGAGCTTTGGAGCGGAAGAAGCGACGATCCTTTAGCTCCCGGAGGATTCCGGAATGCTGGACTGAAGCTCGGAACCGGTTGACCAGGCTCTCGGGGTTTTCCCCCTCCCTAGGGGTTACGTAAGCCATTCAAGACTCCTTATGGCTGATTACAACTGTGCGTAATTTACCACATCCTGACTAATAAGGCCAACTGTAAACGACGTCCCATTCGGAGAGGATATGGAGTCTTGAGGAGCGGCCGTGGATATAGGGGTGCGCACCCTTATGACTATGGTGTTTTTCCCGGCTGACGTACGTATGCTTGCGGGGTTATACTAGCGGCAATTCGACCCTGCCGTTAGTTTTCGATAACCTCAAGCGGAGTACGTGGACTTTATGAACACCAGCGCGGGTCCGCAGCGTGAGACGGAACTCCTCAGGTTGCAGGTCGATACTTTTTATCAGGTGAACAGATTCATCAGCTCCATCGATAACCTGGAGGAGCTGCTTAACCTCATCATGCAGGAGGCGGAAGCCGCAGTGGAGGCTGAAGCCAGTTGCATCGCCCTCTACGACCCCGAAGACAACCGGTTGCACATCAAGTTCGCCTCCGGTGAAGAAAGCGATAGCGTCAAGCACCTGAGCCAGGCCATCGAGCAGGGAATCCTGGGAGCTGCCGCCTCCACCAATACTTTTGTGTTGGTGGAAGATGCTCAGAATGATCCACGATGGGACCCCACCAACGATAGAAAATCTGGATTTACCACCCGCAGTATATTGGCAACGCCCATCAAGAGACGGGACGAACTCTTGGGCGTGCTTGAAGTGATTAACAAGCGGGGCGACCCAAGGTTCACCGAGACCGACGGCAAGCTATTGGAGGTTGTGGCCAACCAAGCGGCCGTCGCCATCGAGAACGCTCGTTTGGTCGAGAGCATGGTTCAATCCGAGCAGCTTTCGGTCATCGGCCGGATGGCATCGTCAATAATCCACGATCTGAAAAAGCCCATGTCGGTCATACGGGGATTCGCCGAACTGCTGGCCAACCCGGACATGGACGCCGAGCGGCGGCAGACGTTCTCCGACTTGATACTGGAGGACGTGGACCGTTTTCTTTCCATGACCCAGGAATTGTTGGACTATTCCCGGGGCAACATCAGCCTGCAAGCCCAGGAGGTTGAGGTGGGCCGATGGCTGGACCGAATCATCGAATACCTGCGGGAAGACTTGGACGCATCCAACGTGGTTTTGATTACCCGATTCGACCATCGGGGACCGGTGCACATCGACGCCGATCGTTTGCGCCGGGTTGTCATAAACATCGCAGGTAATGCCGCCGACGCCATGCCCAAGGGCGGGCGATTGACCATCAGTAGCCGGGTTGTGGGGGATTCTTGGGAGTTGGCCGTGACCGATACGGGCACTGGCATTCCTGAGCAACTTCGCCCCAGGATATTTGAACCCTTCGTCACCTCGGGTAAAGAGCATGGCACCGGGTTGGGATTGGCCATCGCCCGGGAGATTGTCCGTGGGCACGGAGGCGACATCCAGGTAGAGACCAGGACCGAAGGGGAAGAAGAGGGCCGACCCGCAGGCTCCACCTTTATCATCAGTTTGCCGCTGAGCGGAGTTGCTGCGGAGTAAAGCCCCCGTCAGTTCCGGCCTTTTTTGCTAGAATGTATCCCGGCGCTGCCCATTTCTGTACCGCATTGTCCGGGGACTTATGCTCCTTTTTCGGAGGGGAACAAATGTCGCAAGAGCTATCCCGCATGGAACGGCCCAGCACCGACCGGTTCAGCGGCAAGAGAAAGTTGCTGTTGGTGCCGCTGCTTTACGGTCCTCCAACCGCCTCCGAGGAAGGCGCAGCCATCCTGCAGCGTTACTGGGAGCAGGTCCAAGCCCAGATATCGGACCTGCAGTCCAAGCTGGGCGGTCTGCATCACATCTATCACGAAAGCCTGACCTCCGGTGGCGAAGAAGGCCTGAAGCAACTGGAAGCTATGGACCAGCGCAGCCACGGGCTAATCGCGGCCAAATGTGAGGCGGGAGCGGTCCTGGAAGCCACGGAAGACCAGGAGATTCTGTTGGAGGCGTTGGACCTGCAACGGTGTTTGATGGTCCCGCTGATGACTGAAAAGGTAGCTCTGGCCCTCAACGAGTGGATGACCGAGCGCAACCACAGCAGATACGAAAATATCGGTACCCAGATAGACGAGACCCTGGGCGAGAATGAAGTCGGACTATTGATGATTAACGAACGCCACCAAGTCCAGTTCGCCGAGGACATCGAAGTATTTTTCGTCGCGCCCCCGGCCCTTGCCGACTTCCGAACCTGGATCCAACAGTGGGCTGCGCAACAGCAAGCACAAGCGGCTGCCGCCCAACAAGCTGGGCCTGAGGCCCAGGAATCCGAGGAAGAACCTGGCTAGGCTGCATAAGGCACGTGGTTCGACAAGCCTGTCCTGAGCTCAGCCAAAGGGCTAACCACAAACGGGGATATGGCATCATCGTGAGCAGGAGATGATTTCACCCCGAACGTAATCAGGCCTCACCCCCCGTTCGTCCTGAGCTTGTCGAAGGACAGCGCTGAAGCTAGTCCGCGGTAAGCCCCTAAAGCTCAGCATCCATCCGCTTTTTAAAGTCCTCAGCCCCAAGCCGCAGCAGTCCCTGGGCCGATACGGTCACGAAGTTGGCACCCAATTTGACAAATTCGGCGATCCCGGCGGCATCCGCAACATTGTTGCCACCCACCCCCACGTTGATTCCTCCGGCCCTTATCTTGGGGACCACTTGACTCATCAGCCGTCGGACTTCGGCTGGGCCTGGGTTGCCCATGCTCTGGCCCAAGTCACCGGAAGCCACGTGCAGTACGTCCACACCCGGCACGCCGAGAATGGCGTCCAGGTTTTCCACGGCCTCGGTCTCCTCAATCATAGGGATGACCAGGATGTTGGAATTGACCCAGGCGGTAGATTCGTCACGAGTCGTGCCCACTCCGTAATTGTGAGCCCGTCCACCCCCGGCCATTCCCCGGTGTCCGTCGGGATAGTAGCGGGATGCTCGGGCCACGGCTTCGGCATCTTCCTGGGTATTGATATGGGGCACGATGAGACCCTGAACACCCCGGTCCAGAAACCGGAGGATCGTATCGTCCTCATGGTTCGGGATACGGGTGATGGGCGTGATGCCGAAAACCTCTCCGGCCCGAACCATATGCTCTACTTGATCTAGGTCCATGGGACCGTGCTCGCAATCAATCATTACGAAGTCGTAGCCCAGAGCTCCGAAGAGCTCAACTTGGTCGGGGGCATACCGGTTGATGATTGCCCCGTAAACTACCTTTCCTTCGGCCAGCTTTACTTTGGTGGTGTTGGTTTGCATGCGATTCTCCTTATCTTGAGCGGGTTGCTTTCACCACAGAGGGCACAGGGGACGCAGCGGCTTGGGTATAAGGTCTGGTTCCTCTTTGTTGTCTGCGATGAAAGCTTGTAGTCGCTCGAAGTTAACCAAGTTGTGATATCAGCGTTGCGCCGGTGGTAGATTATAACATTGAGGGAGTATCCTGAGAGGGAATCGTGGGCCAGTGGCCCCTTCATGACATCTGATGCGACGGGAGGATCTGGTCATGGAAAACCGGCGGTCGAAGGCAGCCAAGGCCGAGCCAGGCCCGGACGTTCAAGAAGTCATCCAAGGATCGGAAGAGCCCAGGCGCGGGCTGATGACATTGTTAAGGGATCTGGCTTTGCCCTTGCCGGGGGTGGAGGAGAGGAATCTGTACGATGGGTTCTGCCGCCATTGGGCCCCCGCCTACTATCTGAATGACCGGCAGCTCTGCCACATCCACAACTTCCGCGCCGGCTTGAGGGCAAGCAAGTTCGTCGGTGTAACCACACTGGAACCAATCATCCTGGACTCGGACTTGGTGCCGGCTGAGGTGCGGAACCTACTGGCCCAAACTTCGCCGGGACGGGGCACCAAGCAGTTCAAGCTCTCCATTGAGTCGAAAGAGGACGTTCAGGCGTTCCATAATCTGGTGCTGGTCAAGTGGGAGTTCGAAAAGGCACGCTTGGCCTGACCGGCTTCGGGTCTGTCCAATCCATGGAAAAACATTTCAGGGGTCCTCAGGCTGGCTCCGGAGGTACGGAATCTGTCCGTTCCTGGTGAGCCCGTCGAACCACAGCACCGCCGCCAAGATAGGTTCCTACTGGGCGGTGAGCCCTCCGTCAATCACCAACTCAGACCCGGTCACGAAGGACGATTCGTCCGACGCCAAGTACAGGATGCCGTATGCAATCTCGTTGGCGGAGCCGGTGCGGCCCATCGGTGTTCGAGACTCGACCCATTGGAGCCTTTCCGCATCCTGGAATCCCCGATTGGTCATGGGGGTATCGGCGAAACCTGGATGCACGGAATTGACCCGGATGTTCTCTTTGGCGTACTGAATAGCGGCCGACTTGGTGAAGAGGCGGATGGCCCCCTTGGCGGCGTGATAGGCCGTGGAGCCGGGACTTCCGACGATGCCGTAGATGGAAGAGATATTGACGATGGATCCGCCGCCAATCTTACGCATCTCGGGGATAGCCAGCTTGGTTCCTAAGAAAGCCCCCTTGGCGTGGACGTCCATCTGGGAATCCCACAACTCCTCCGTGGTGTCCTCCACATTGAAGCGGGCCCCGGTTCCGGCGTTGTTTACCAGGATGTCCAGCTTGCCGTAGGCTGAGACCGCTGTTTGGATGGCGATGGTCCAATCCTGCTCATCGGTGACATCAAGGTGAACATACGTTGCTTCACCACCACCCGCCCGTATCTCCTCCGCCGTCTTCCGGCCCCTTTCGTCGTTGATGTCGGTCAAGACGACCCTGGCTCCCTCCCTGGTGAACAGCCTGGCGGTGGCCCCGCCGAATCCCATCAGCTCCCCATGAACCCCGGAGGCCGCTCCGGTAATCAACGCGACTTTCCCGTCCAACCGTCCGCCTTGCCTCATAGAGTCCCTCCGCCATCTATTGCTTATTGCGGGTGGATTATACCAGCGGCGGCCTACCCGGCCTCGGCTATTTGGTATATATTTGCCTCGACGAAGACCGAAGCATCATCCCACAAGCAGGTGCCGCGATATGGACCATATATATCTGGATTACAACGCTACGACCCCCATCGACCCGCAGGTCGCCGAGTCGATGCTGCCTTATATCCACGAGCAATACGGCAACCCATCCAGTACCCACGTGCCTGGAGTCGCCGCCAAGAATGCCGTGGACAACGCCCGGCGTCAACTGGCGGGGATGCTGGGCGCTAAAGATGACGAGGTTATCTTTACCAGTGGCGGTACCGAATCCAACAACCACGCCATTAAAGGTGTCTTTGGTGCTTATCGGGACAAGGGCAACCACATGATTACCTCATCGGTGGAGCACCCGGCGGTGATTGAGGTGTGCCGTTATTTGGAACAACAGGGCGGACGCGTCACCTACCTGTCCGTGGACGAGTTCGGCATGGTTGACCCGCAGCAGGTCGCCGACGCCATCACTCCACAAACCCTACTCGTTTCAATCATGCACGCCAACAACGAGGTCGGCACAATCGAGCCTCTGGAAGAGATAGGGAAGATTACGAAGGAGCGCGGAGTGCTGCTCCACGCCGACTGCGCCCAGTCGGTGGGTAAGATACCGGTAAACGTCGACGATCTTGGGGTGGACCTGCTGTCCATCGCCGGTCACAAGGTCTATGCGCCCAAGGGCATCGGCGCGTTGTATATCCGCCCCGGCGTCCGTTTGGAAAAGCTGATGCACGGTGCCAACCATGAGATGGGATGGCGGGCCGGGACCGAGAACGTCATTGAGATGGTGGGTCTCGGACAGGCCTGTGAGTTGGTGAAGAACAACCTGACGGAATACCACCGGAACATGCAGACCATGCGTGACCGGTTGGAAGCCGGTATGGGGGAGCGCTTCGAACACATACGAATCAACGGCCACCCAACGAAGCGTCTACCCAACACCCTTAGCGCCAGCTTCCGGGGAATGGAAGCGAACATCATCTTGGATGAACTCCAGGGCGTCTTCGCTTCCGCCGGGGCCGCCTGCCACAGTGACTATGTAGAGGTCTCTAGCGTATTAGAAGCCATGCAAGTGCCGATGGAGTACGCCATGGGTACACTGCGCTTCTCGGTAGGCCGCTACACTACGGAGCAAGAGATAGATCGGGCCTTGGAAGAGATTACGCGGGCAGTAAGCAAGTGCGCCAAGCAGAAGGCCTAGTCACGATTAGTTGCCGATGTGAACCTAGACTATACGCATCCCGTTAGTCTGCGGTTCTGGTTGTGACGGGTTGCAGATGCGGAAGGGGAACTATTGAGACGGTCAGGAGCCGATTGTAGACTCCCTTCACAACCTTTCTACGATACAGTATCTCCTGCCGGTCGAGCACTCGCTCCATCAAAGGCCGCATGCTTAACTCGGTGGAAATGGTCAGGGATTCGTCCAGCAAGGACATGGCTTTGGCCCGGTCTCCCTCATCGTCCCGTTTGCTAAGGGTTTCGGCGTAGTCGCTGCAGGTCCAAGCCGATTCGGGCCGGAAGCCAGCAGGCCGACATAAAGCTAAGGAGTCCTCAAAGTGTTCAACGGCTTGATCCAGGTCGCCCATGGTATGCGACAGAAGCCCCAGCGTTCTGCTAACACAGGGCCCAACTTGGCATAACGGCTCCCCTTCAGGCATCACCTCGGAAAAAGCTAGCAAGTACGAATAGTCGCGTTCGGCCGATTTGGCATCGTTTCGATGTACCGAGATAAGCGCCTGCCCGAACCGGAGAAGGGCCAGCCGAGGCGTACATGAGGGGGAAGACAGAACGGCTTGAGCGGCTTCCTCGGCGAGTTCAAGCCTACTGTCGTCTCCAGTGACAAGAGTGGTTGCGGGTATAACCCAGGCGGGAGAGTGGTACTCGACGATAGCGCCCGGTGCCGTCGTTTTCATCACGTCGATGAGACGTTCCATGTAAACCTCGGCTTGGGCGGCATCTCCCACCTGTGTCTCCACTGCTACCCGCATGCCAAGAATCCAGGAAAACCGGGGATCGGCGGCGAGTCCACGGTCAGCAAAATCACGGGCGGAGATCCAGTCGCCTTTCTGTAGGCTGATAGCAACGTTGGCGCAACAGGCCAACGCCAGCAGACCTTGGTCACGCAGGCGCTCCGCCAAACGCAGCATCTCATCGGCGTGGGACATGGCTCCAGAGGGGTCACCCGTCACGAGCAAGGCGAATGCAGCCAGGAAATGAGGCCAAGCTTCCGCGTGGGAATCATTGGCCAGCCGGGCCAACTCGATGACCCGCAAACATTTTGCTAAGGTGTCCTTCTCGCGCAGCTGATACCAGTCGGCATCGGCGGAGGCGGATAGGGTCCGCATCTCTAGGACCCGATCGTTCTCCCGTTACGCGGTGACTAATGCGCGATCGAAGAATTCCTTGGCCCAATCATGGTCGCCCGTCTCCAGGTTCACCAACAAGCCATTGCGAGACAACAGACGCCCGGCCTCGTGGGAATCGGGTTCAACCAGCATAGGTGCTCTTTCCACCATGCCGGTTGTCCTTTCGAGACCCGCCACGAAGAGTAGCGGATACTCAGCAACCGCGACCGCCATCGCCACGTCCCCCGCATCCTCGAAATAGTCGAAAGCACGGGTTAACGTTCCCCAGGCATCGTGGTGCTGTCCGGTTGAGCCTTGAGCTCGGCCCAGGCCGAAGCACATCGCTGCGCCTTCTGAGTCCAGAGGCTGGCCGCCCTTGGCAGCCAAGCCCCGCTGGAAGTGGGCTTGGGCTTCTTCATGGGCGTAGGTGGACAACGCTCGTTCGCCAGCTATGATCGAATATTTCAGCGCTCGTTGAGTTTCTCCGGCCTCGTAGAAGTGATGGGCCAGCAGGTGTGACTGCTCTTCCAGCCGGTCGTTGAACATCTCCTCGACAGCTTCGCCAACTCGTTTGTGGAATTCCCGGCGTTCTCGCAAGAGGATAGAGTTGTAGGCTGCTTCCCGCGTGAGATCGTGTTGGAAGATGTATTCCAATTCTGGGACTCTACTTGACTCGCGAATCAGCTCCACTCTCTGGAGGGTGCTGAGTTGTCTATCAAGGTCGATACTTGAGCCGGATATCAGCTTTAGCACCCCATAGTGGAATGACCTGCCAATCACCGAGCTCAGCTGGAGCGTACGGCGTGCATCATCTTCCAGCCGGTCGATGCGTGCAGAAAGTAACGCCTGCAGATTCTCAGGGATAGGTATATCCTCGACCTTTGCATCGACGCACCAGCGCATCCCACTGTCATCGCGAATCACCGCACCGGTATCGATGAGCGTGCGGATGAATTCTTCCATAAAGAATGGATTACCCGCAGTCTTCTCCAGAATCATCTGACGAAGTTGGGCCGGTGAATCTGTGATATTAAGGAGGTTTCCAAACAAAGTTTCGCTGTCCTCGACAGATAGCGCCTGCAATGGAATCTCTGTGTAGAGGTGCGGGTAGTCGACTTCTGCGGTCTGTTTCATACGCCACGCCGGTGATTGACGTTCCGGGCGAAAAGAGCAGATCAGAAGTAACGGGACTTCATCAACAAGAGAGAACAGATCGACCATTAGGTCCACTGATGCGGGGTCGGCCCAATGGAGGTCATCCAACACCAATGCCGTGGGTCTGAAAGATGCGGCCGCCCGCCACATACCGTGGCAGGCGTTGTAAACCTCGTGCTGGAGGGCTTCCCCTTCCAACCGAGGAATGTCTGAATCCGTTCTGAAAGCCAATAACGCCTCGACAGCCCGGACTACCAACGGAATGACTTCAGGCTGAAAGCCTTCAGGTGAGATGGCAAATTTCTCGCGCACCGTCTCCAAGGAATCGCTGTCTTAAACTCCAAAGATTTGGAGCATACGTTGAACAAACATGCCGTAGGGGCGAGTCGTGTCGTAAGAAACCCCGCGGCTTTCGATCCACGGCGCCCCGCTGCCGGCAATCTTTTCCCAATGGTCTTGTAACTCCTCCAAGATGCAGGACTTACCCATTCCGGCATCGCCGATCAAACAGACGATGCTGCCTCTGCCATGGTTAAGCCTCTCTAAGACCTGCTTCAACTGACCCATCTCGCGGTCTCGCCCAACCAAAGGAGTGCGCAGTCCCTCGATACCCCTCAGCCTACCTGGAATGACCTTGGCACTTATCACGCTATAAGCCGGTACAGGATCAAGCTTCCCCTTAACCTCGATCTTGTCCAGACTTTCGCACTCAAACAGCGGAGCGACCAGATTGTAGGTGTCCTCTGCGATTTGTACAGTGCCAGTTTGGGCCGTTTGTTCCATTCGGGCAGCGAGGTTGATCGCGTCACCCATGGCGGTATACTCGACTCGCATGTCAGAGCCGACCTCACCTACGACGACCAAGCCGGTATTGATTCCTACCCGCACTCCGAAGTCCAGGTTCCATCTGGCTTTAACTTCCGCTTGATAGGACCGGATGCCCTGGACGATGTCCAATCCAGCCAGCACCGCCCTCTGGGGGTCGTCTTCATGGGCGATCGGAGCACCGAAGAAGGCAAGAATGGCGTCTCCCATCAGACGGGCCAGGGTACCTTCGTACCGGTAGATCGGGGAGATTAGGTGTTCGAACGCCCCGTTCATAATCTCGGCCCACTCTTCGGGGTCCAGATTCTCTGCCGCAGCCGTTGAACCGGTGACGTCGCAAAACAGCATCGTAACGACACGGCGCTCGCTGGAAGCCACATCGTTGCGGGTGCCTTCCAGTTTGGCGAGGAGTTCTTTGGGGATGTATTGCTCAAGCCTGGCCCGGGAGTTGTCCACCTCAAAGGCAGGCTCATCTACGTGTGGAGCGGCAGAATGCTCAGCCACTGGTTGCGGGCTTTCGGGATGCTGATCTCGTTCGGCGGCAGCCAAGTAAGACATCGCATCTTGATTCTCAGGGTCAAGCCGTAGGGCAGAACGGGCGCGATTGCCTACGGTCGTCCAGTCCTGACTGGCAATCGCCTCATCGGCTTCATCCAAAAGGCGATCGATCTGTCGTTGAATCCGTTCGGTAGGCATGATTATGGAATGGTAATCCTGGGAACGCAGATCCGTCCACTTTCTCCGCGCAGAGTCAGGGAGCCCGGTGTGGCTTTACG
>CAXEOX010000082.1:0-13999 GCA_963997925.1 uncultured bacterium | reverse complement strand
TGGATGATTCATACCCAACACCAGGAGTCCAAACCCACCACCACTCTCATGTTTTGCTCCCCTTAAAAGTGTCCCATCATCGCTGAACGCCTACAGACCGTGGAGCCGGTTCGTTCGCTGTAACTCTGCCTGCTCCCTACCGGTCCAGTTACCCCGGATGTTATAATAACGCACCGAACAAGCGACCTAAATCGATGGCAGAGAGGATGATTGACATGCCGCAGATATCTGGACTTGGCCACGTAGGGATATATGCCGAAGACCTAACCAAGCAACGTGATTTTTATTCCAGAGTTTTGGGCTTAACGATAGCCGACGAAGATCTGGAGAACCGGGGCATGGTGTTTATGAGTTCGGATCCTGAATCCGAACACCACGAATTCGTACTGATGAAGGGCCGGGTTACCTCGGGCGATGCCAAGGTCATCCAGCAGATCTCCTTCCACGTTCCGACCATCGACGATCTGCGAGGTTACAAGCAGGCGCTCGACGCCGAGAACATCACCATCGAGAGAATCGTCAGCCACGGCAACGCTTTCGGCATGTACTTCTTCGACCCCGAAGGCAACCGGGTCGAGGTTTACTATCGAACCGGCGTTCCGGTGCCCCAGCCCCACGGCGACCTGATCAACCTGGAAGACTCCGACGAGAAACTTATGGGCGACGCCCGCGAGTTGCTTCTAGCCAAGTAACCCGCCTAAGCACCCGAGTTCAAAAAAGAGGCCTCCCGGAATACCGGGAGGCCTCTTTCTATTCCTGATCTAATCTAAGATTGAAACAGGCTAAGCAGCCATTATGGTCCTCCTGTCTCCGCATGTTATGTCTTCTACCGACCGTCTCATGGTGGACTACTGGCCCACCAAGGCGACAACCCTACCCGCCGTATTCCGACGCATACCAGTTGTATATCTCATCCCCGGTACACATCCATACATCGCCGTGGCCCGCTATGTAAGCGAGTGCCTGTTCCAGATATTTGGACAGGTGCGGCGCTCCCACCAAGAAGGGATGCAGCGCGATGGCCATGGTCCGGGGTATGGTGGCACCTTCCCGGTACAGAACGTCGAACTGGTCAACAATCATCTGGTAGAACTCCTGGTCGGACCGTTTGGAACTCAGTACCATGCCGATGTCGTTGATGTGCTGGGTGTAGGGGATGGACGCAAGTTTCCCGCTTTTGACATTCATCTGAAAGGGCTGGTCGTCGCACACCCAATCGCAGACATACTTCACTCCGGCTTCCACCAGCAGGTCCGGGGTCACGTAGCTCTCAGCCAAAGCCGGACCCAGCCATCCGATAGGCCGGGTACCCGTGGTTTGCTCAATTATGGCTAGGGTGTCGCCAATGACCTTCCGTTCTTCGTCTTCCGGCAGATTGGTCAGGTTCTGGGAATTGGTCATGCCGTGGCCCAGTATTGGCCAGCCCAACCTTACCATCTCGTCGACGACGGGTTTCTCGTGTATGCACACCTCACCATTGAGGGTCGAAGAGCCCTTGATTCCCAATCGCTCCATCATCTCGAAGAGACGCCACATCCCAACCCGCATGCCGTAGTCCCGCCATGCGTAGTTGATAACGTCGGGTTTGAGGTGAGCCAGACCCTCGCTCTGGGCGGTGGCTTGTACGTCAACTTTGAAGTGCTCTACGTTGTAGCAGACCCAAACTGCCAGCCTTTCACCGTTGGGCCAACGAAAGGGTTCACGCTGGGTGATTGCTGAGAAGTCGTACCTTGTATTATCTTGCGGCATTCCTCGTTCCCTCCTGGAGATTATTCACGTCACTGGACCAAGGCTGACTACATGCTGATATCGCCGTGCCGGCAGCAAGTCTACTCAGACCAGATCCCACTGAACTGGGTGCCCACAACCCGGTCGTAGGGCACCGGTCCGGAGAGTATCCCAGTTTCTTGGGCGAAGCGATTCATGGCCTCCACGGCAGTTTCGGGAATCGATGGGTCGTAGAAGGGCAAATCCCGCTCTACCAAAGCCGCAATCATCTCGGCTTCTTGGGCGGGAAACAATCGCTGCCCCACTTGGGTCGCCAAGGACGGGTCCGCTTTCAGATCTTTCTGTACCTTCACGATCGCGCGGACAGCGCCCGCCACCTCATCTAGGCTTTTGTCGATATGACTGTCCGAGGTGACTAACGCAGCAAAAGTATATCCGGTGGCTGAGACCGGGCCGATACCCCTCCTAACGTCAAGAATCACCTTGCCGGCCCCACTTTGGACCGCCACTTCACAACCCATGGCGTTGGCCCAGAAACCATCGATCTCGCCCCTTTCCAACACCCCGGCGGCGTGAACCCCGAAGTTGACGTCGTGACCTTCCGCACCGGGCACCCGGCCCAACTCCACCCCGTCTCTCACCAGGTCTATGCCAGCTTCGGTCAACAGGTGCCTGAAGGCTTGCTCCGGTCCCGGCGCCGCCCCGATACGCAGTCCCTTCACCGCCTGAACGTCTCCCGGCTCCACATCCAGGTCCGCCCGGAGAACCAACAGCCAGAAGGTTTGCTTAGCTAGCGCAGCAACCACTTTGGCGCCTTGCCAATCGGGAAAAGCCGCCAAAGTGGCATGGGCCGGCCCGGCGACAAAGTCTATCTCGCCGTCCCGTAACGCCGCCATAGCTCTGGGAATCGGGGAAATCATCTGCAATTCCGCATCCACTCCTTCGGCCTTAAAGTGTCCTAATTCGACAGCGGCCACGGCGGGAAAATATGAGTTGGATACAAGGTCTGGCACGGCGATACGCATGAAATGTCTCCTTCAGTGATTTGTGCGCGCCCGTTACTTTTGGCGCAACAATCCTGGTGCGAACTTGTAGATTCTAAAAAGTTACCCGCCACGGACGGCGTAGAGAGCGGCATACTAGGCTTAGATCCCCAGCGGGGAAATCTTCAGCAGCCGCTAATACGACTCGGTGGCCACCGAGTCGATCTCTCGCAGCACCGTATCCAGAAAAAGCGGATCTTTCAGATAGCTAAGAAGCCCCAACCAAAAAGCTCGCTGGACGCTACTGGGCATCAGGTCGTCAGCATCGAATCTTATCACGCGGGCCGAGGCTAGTTGGCGGGCGAGGGCGGCAGAAGTGGCATTCGGGTAGCTATCCAAGCTGAGGGACTTGTTGGGAGACAGATACCCGCCCATCATTGCCCAGGGTTCCCAGACGCTTCCGGTGGCCAGATACTTCATGAGAGACCGTGACGCCGCAGTTTCATTCAGCATAACGACCATATCCGCCCCGACGGTCGTCGAAGAAGCGAATCTGGGGTCAAGACTGGGAAAGGGGAAAAAGTCGTAACCCTCGCCGGCCTTCAGTTCAGGAAACTCGTCGGCGATGAACCCTTGAGTGAAGCTGCCTAGAAGATACATATAAGCATCCGGAGGGTCACTGAACAGTACGTGGGCGCCCTTGACCGGATCGGTCTATTGGCCCTGAAGAACAAGTACGACCCGGCGAATCTATTCCGTCTGAACCAGAACATCAAGCCGACGGTATGACCGGGGCTTGAAAATCAATCCTCCAGGGCGCCAGGATAGATGGTGACATGCTGAGGAGACGTCGTTAGGTATCAGCCACCAATAACCCTCTCCATTTTTGGAGGGGTTAATTATTTACAGAGCCAGCCGGCATACGCCGGTTCTGTAAGCCATAGCTGGCCTATCATATGTGGTAGAATCCGCCCGGAACCACGATGGAACTCCAAACCATTAGCAAGGAACCGAGATAGATGGCCGCTTTAGAAACCGGCGTCCAATTCCACCTGCCAACCTACGCCCACGTTCCCCTTCCCCAGCTTATCGACCTGGGTAAGATGGCCCAGGCAAGCGGGGTGAAGCAACTCTGGGTTACCGACAACCTGCGCAGCCGCAACGCCTTCGTTGTGCTGACCGCTTTCGCCGCCAATATTCCCATCAACCTGGGCACGGCGGTAACCGTTCAATATTTCCGCAATCCGGTGGACGTGGCCGACTCGGTCGCCGCCATCAGCGAGATTATGGACGGCGACGAACTGAGCATCGGCATCGCCAGGGGCAACGGGAACACACCCAACTTCGTCAACACTCCCAAGCCAATCACCATGGCGCGGGAGGTGGCCCAGAGCCTGAAACGCCTGCTGGCCGGGGAGTCTGTGTGCTTTGCCGACTATCCGGCGTTGACCGAGTACTTCAACTTCAATCCCACCGCCTCGTTCCGTATGAACTTCAGCCCCAAGACTCCCATCCGCTTGTATTGCGGAGGAAACGGCCCCTTAGGCCTGGCTGTGGGTGGGGAACACATGGACGGCCTCATCGTGGGGGGTGAATTCAAAGCAATCTCCGGGGCGGGACATCTGCCTTCAGTCCTGGACAAGTTTGAAGAGGGCGCCGCCAAGGCTGGAAAGAGTACGGACTTGCCTAAGATAGCCGAGATTAAGCTTTCCGTGTCACGAGACAAAGAGGCGGCCCGAGCGTTCGCCAGACCCACCGCTGGCCGCAGAATCTTGAACCTCAGCCGCCGCGGCTACGGTCCGGAAGACATCCTCGCTATGGGAGTCGACCCGGAAGATGTCGCCAAGTTGGACGACGCCCAGAGAGAAGGTGCTACCGAGGAACGGTTCTCCGCGCTGGTGACTGACGCCATGCTGGACGCGGTATTCGTGGCGGGAGAGCCGGAGTACTGCATCGAGCGGATGATTGAGCTTCGAGACACGGCTCAGAAGTACGGGTTCAAACAGTTGATGTATTCCGAGTTGGGCCCGGACGTGGAAGAAAGCCTGCGCCTGTTGTGCGACGAAATAGTTCCGGCTGTCTAACCCCAACTTGGATATTTGGCTTGCCGGTTGCAATTCCGGCGGGTTCCCTGAGACACTAGCATCCTAATCGATCAGTAAGGAGGGAAGTCCTCTTGACGCAAGCGAAAGACGGTGGAGAAGCGATTCTGGAGGCGTTCCGGAATCTGGACATCGATTACATCATAGCCTCGCCGGGCTCCGAGTGGGCCCCGGTATGGGAAGCCCTTGCCCGGCAGCGAATCAACGAATCCGACGGCCCCACCTACATCAATTGCTGGCATGAAACCCTGGCCGTGGACATGGCCATCGGCTACACACGAATAACCGGCAGGATGCAGGCCGTTCTGCTTCATGCCGGGGTGGGTCTGCTGCAGGGTAGCATGGGCATTCACAGCGCCACATTGGGCGAGGTACCCATGCTGGTATGCTCCGGTGAAGCCAACAGTTACGGGGAAAATCCCGAGATGGACCCCCAAGCCCAATGGTATCGTAATCTGAGCGTGGTCGGTGGCCCGAACAAGTTCGTCGACACCTTCACCAAGTGGAGCGGCCAGGCCACCAGCCCTTACACGCTCTATGAACAGTTGGTTCGGGCCGGCGAGATGGCTCAAAGAGTGCCCCAGGGTCCGACCTACCTGGACGTTCCCATCGAGAGCATGATTCACGACTGGACACCACCGGCCAAGATTCGCAAAGTTCCGGGAGCGCCAAAGAATCAACCGACGCCAGATTCCATCAGCAACCTTGCCGAATTACTGTCCAACAGCAAAAATCCTCTGATAATAACAGAGTCGGCCGGGCGGACGCCCGAGGGCTTCGCCAGCCTGGTCAAGCTTTGCGATATGCTGGCTATCCCGGTGGTGGAGAGCGCGGCAGTATACTCCAATTTCCCCAAGAGCCACCCGATGCACATGGGGTTCAATCCACGGCCCTACATGAATGAGGCAGACTTGGTTCTGGTTATCGCCAGCCGGTCTCCCTGGTATCCCCCTTACCAAGGTCCGAGCAATGCCACCGTGGTAGTGATGGGCGATACCACTCTCAAGGGCCACATGGTCTACCAGAATCTGATGGCCGATCACTACGTGGAAGGCGACTTGCCCATCGGCCTGGGACTGCTGTTAGATGCATTGCAATCCAGCGGTGCGGGAAATGCCAGTAAGATCGCAGAGCGGCGGAGCCGCTGGGAAGCCGAGCACAACAAGATAACCGAAAGCATCCAGGCGGAGCAGGCCGCAGCGAAAACAAAATCTCCCATAGACCCGGTATGGCTCTGCGCCGCATTGAACGAGGTCATGCCCAAAGACGTCATATACTCGGAAGAGACTACCTCCCATCGGGGCGCAATTATTCGCCACGTCAACTGGGAAGACCCCCATGCCTACCTCCATCCCAGCGGCGGTCTGGGCCAAGGGCTGGGTCTGGCGTTGGGTGCTAAGCTCGCCAGACCCGATCAGCCCGTGGTCGCTCTGATGGGTGACGGAGGCTTCCTCTATAACCCGGTTACTCAGAGCTTTGGCGTTGCCTGCGAGGCCGGTCTGCCATTCATGACCGTGATTTTCAACAACGCCAACTACGAAGCCATGCGTAGCAATCACTTGCATTACTATCCGAATGGAGACGCTGCAGCCTCAGACATCTGGCACGGCGTCCACATACCGGGCCCCGAATACTCCAAGCTTGTCGATCCCTTTGGCGGCTATGGTGAGCGGGTGGACGACCCGGCCAAGCTGACGCAGGCTCTGCAAAATGGACTAGACGCGGTTAAGCAAGGCAAGATATCTATCATCGATGTTGTTCTTTCCGTATAAGAACCAAGGTCCCAACGTATCTGAGAAACCGTCGGGGTATTCCCTGTTTTTCCCTTGCGGCACTCGTAACCTGGAGCTATCATAGACGCCATGGAGCCACCAGAGGTCAAATACTCACTGGGCGCGGTGTCACGCATCGTGCCCAACACATTCGGGGAACCGGGACAACGCACCTTTAACCTAGTGCTGGAGTCCGGTGAAGCCCGATGCACCGTCTGGCTAGAGAAGGAGCAACTGTTTCAGTTGGGGATCTATCTTCAAGAAGCCGTTGAATCTCTCTCCGACGAAGACAAAGCCAGGGAAACCCAGGGAAAAGAGCCGGCGTGGACCGGTGAGGGGATATCCCTGGACTTCAAAGTCGGCCAGGTGATGCTGAACTACGACCAGGACAGCAACTCCTTTCGGATGCTGGCTTATGAGCGGGAAGAAGAAGAGGCTACCGAGGACGGCGCCTCGGTGAGTTTCTGGATGAGCCTCCAGCAAGCCGGCTCCGTTTCCGAAGAAGCCTTGCAGATCTGCGCCGCCGGGCGTCCCCGGTGCTTCCTGTGCGGTCTCCCCATCAACCCTGATGGACACGTTTGTCCCAGAGCTAACGGCCACACCGTTCTGGAAGCCGGCTGACCCAGGCCGCAACAGAAATAGGGGTCTCGTTGAACCTAGATCAGTCTACGTTAGAATTAATCCACGACGGCGAAATCGTTTCCTGCCAGCTCACTCCCGCTGGTTCTAATTACACTTTTCTCGCCCAGCTTCAACTGGGTGACCGGCAAGGGCTGGCGATCTACAAACCTCGAGACGGTGAGTCGCCCCTGTGGGATTTTCCCAGCGGTACGCTGTATAAGCGGGAGTACGCCTCCTTCCTACTCAGCGAAATCTTGGGCTGGGACTTCATACCCTATACCATCATCCGCGACGGTCCCTATGGCATCGGCACGGTTCAGCACTATATCGACCATGATCCCAAGCAGAACTACTACAACCTCACCGACGATAACTCGGACGAGTTGCGGAAGATTGCTTGCTTCGACTTGGTGGCTAACAGCACCGACCGGAAGCCGAATCATCTTCTTGTGGACGAAGCAGGAAAGCTGTGGAGCATCGACCACGGGCTGACGTTTCACTCTGAGACGAAGATTCGCACGGTGATCTGGGATTTTGGCGGCAGACGTATCGCCAGGCCCCATCTGAATGCGTTACGCTACCTGGCAAAGCAACTGGAGTCCCCGGAGGGCCAGGTTCAGGAAATGCTTGATCAGTTGCACCCCAGTGAAGTAGCCGCCCTGCATCACCGCATCGAGTGGGTGTTGGACGAAGGAACCTACCCCGGTCTCCCCCGCCAGGCCCGCCGCAGACGGCAGTAGGCATCAGAGCCTTGAGTCGAATCTATCCATGATCAGAACCGGTTAATCCAGGTATCGCCGCCGGGCATCGGCCACCGCTTGCTGGTACACATCTTGCAGCGGCATCCCCGACTCCAAAGCTATCTTTCGGCAATCCTCATATTCCGGAGCAGCGCTGACGGCCTTCCCAGCCAGGTACTTAACCTTGACCCCAATCACACCCGACCCGGTTTCCATCGCTTCGTTCCGGCGCTCCGCTGCGTACCGCTCCACGGGCCTAGTCCTGATTCCAAGGGTGGTCGTTTCCCGCAGGATAAGTTCATAGGCAGCAGTTTCCAGATCCTGGGGCACCAGGGCGGACAGCATCACGCCGGGCCGGTTCTTCTTCATCTGGATGGGCGTATACCAAACGTCCAGAGCGCCCAGAGCAAATAGCTGCTCCTGGGCGTAACCCACCACCTCACCCGTCACATCGTCCAGGTTGGTTTCCAACAGAACGATGCCACCCTGCCGCCCGGCAACGGACGCTTCCGCTGTCTCGCCCAACCAAACCCTGATCGCATTGGGGAAACCTTCAGGGTCCTTGTTCCCCAGGCCGATGCCCACGCCGGTCACCGAGAACGGCGGCCGCTGAAATTCCGCCAGAGTCGTCATCAGTGACGCGCCGGTTGGAGTGGTCAATTCACCGGCTCCCTTATGAACCGGTAGGTCCGCCACCACCGGGGCGCCTGACATCGCCACCAACTCCAGCGTAGCCGGGGCCGGATTGGAGTATCCGCCAGCCCATCTGGGAGGTGTCGACTCGCCCAGGATGATGGGCGCAGCGTACACTCGTTCCACACCCAACTGGTGCAGGCCGGAAACCACTCCCACCACGTCCACGAGCGTATCCACGGTGCCCAATTCTTCCAGCTCAAGGATATCCTCGGATTCCCCGTGAACCCGGCATTCGGCGCGCCACAGGGCCGACAGCACTGCACTGGCTTGAGCTATCACCCCCTCCGGAAGGGTGCTCTTCGCCACTGTATCCAACAAGGAGCGCGGAGTGAATCGTTTGGCATTCTCGTCGAGTTGAACATTCATCTTGGTGCCCCGCATCTCGCAGCGGGTGTCCTGGGTAACCTGTAGCTCGTAGCCCGATATGCCCATCTTGTTCAGGTCGGTTTGAAGGGTCTCCAGGGAAAGGCCGAGGTCCAGCAGGGCTCCCAATAGCATGTCGCCGCTGGCTCCTCCGACCGGTTGTATATAAGCTATCCGCAAAAGTCACCTCGCTTAGGGTCAAGCCCGTCCGTATTGAGCGGCATTGGCAATATTGTACAATCTAAGCCGTTCAGTGCGAAGGAGAGCCGGGAGGTTAGGCCACCGTGACGGTCCAGAACATCAGCGCAGTGACTTTGGCCGTGAAAGACATGGCCAAGGCGGTAGACTTCTACCAGGCCAAAATGGGGCTGGTGGTTCGCTATGGGGGGCCAACAGCGTCATTTACCAGCTTTGAAGTGGGGCAAAGTTACTTGAACCTCATCCTGGCAACCGAGGGCGGATGGTCTTGGTGGGGCCGGTTGATTCTTCACGTGGACGATGTGGACGCTATCTACAATCGCCTGACGAGTGCCGGTCTCTCCCCCGACGCTCCTCCGGAAGACGCTAGTTGGGGTGAGCGGTACTTCCACATCAGCGACCCGGACGGCCACGAACTTAGCTTCGCCAAGCGCCTCGGGGATTAGACGTTGATCAGGAAGTTGATAACGTCGCCGTCTTTCACTAGATAGGTCTTCCCTTCCGACCGCAGCACCCCTTCCTTCCGGCCTTGGGGTATCCCACCGCAACGCACTAGGTCGTCGTACGGGATGACTTCGGCGCGGATGAACCCCCGGATAAAGTCCGAATGGACCGCTCCAGCGGCTTCCTGCGCGGGCAGGTCGGCGGGAATGGTCCAAGCGCGAACCTCGTCCTCTCCAACGGTCAGGAAGGATATCAAACCAAGAGTCCCATAGCTGACGTTAATCACTTTGAACGTCGCCGGTTCCCCAACGCCAAGTTCCTCACGGAACATGGCATCGTCCTCGTCGGACATCAGGGAAAGGTCTTCTTCCAGCTTACCGCAGAGACTGACTTGGCCCAGAGTGTGTATCGCCGAGTCATCCAATCCCAACTGGGTCATATCGACGTCGGGGCCAGTCTCATCGGTATTGAATGCCACGATGACCGGTTTCGCGGTTAACAGCTGGTAGGCCGACAAGAACTCCATCTCAGAGGGAGACAGATCCTGCCTTCGTAACGGCACGCCATCTTCCAGCGCCGTTTTCGCTTTGTTGACCGCGTCCAGATGTCGCGTCATGGTTTGTCTGTCGGCGGGCTTGGCTTTTTTAACTTCGTTGTCCTGCCGCTCGGCAGCCCGATCCATGACCTCCAAGTCGGAGAAAGTCAGTTCCTCCAACATCGCCGACAGATCCCGCCCGGCGTCCACGCTGCCCGCTGGATTGTGTACCGAAGGGTCAGTGAAGGTACGAACCACCACTAGGAAGGCGTCCGCAGATTGGAGGATATTCTTGTGCCTGCCGCCGATACTTTGGGATTTGGAAGGGTCTTCCGCGCCGGGCAGATCCCAGTATGTAATCTCGGCGTTGATGACCTTCTTGGGATGATACATACCATCCAATATATCTAGCCTGGGGTCGGGGACCTTGACCACGCCGACATGCATCTCACCACCCGGCCCGCCACCCCCGGTGGGAGCCCCGTGGCCTTTAGTCAGCGCATTAAATACAGTTGTCTTGCCGCTTTGGGCAAGTCCTATGATTGCTACATCCATAGTGGGATTATAACGCCAATCAGTACGACTGGAACAGCTTGCCCCACTCGGTTTCGAGAGCAGCTTCGATACGGCGGCGGCCTACGGTCTTCAGCCAGTAGCCGTTGTGGTAGAGGTTGGAGGCCAAAAACGCCAAGCTTACCAATGGACTGCGGAGCAGCAAGTTCTCCAGGGGCTTCAGCGGCCCCCAGTAAATCATCTTTTGACCCCGGCTGGCGAAGGTGCTTTCCACGCCGGTGAATTGCCAGTTGACCTGGCTGATGTCTTCGCCGACGATATCGATCTTGGAAACGTCGCCGCAGCCCAGGCCACGCTCGTGGGCCAGGCGGATGAACTTCAGGCTCATGGGGTCGAAGCCCATCATCTTGGCCGCCACGGCGTCGATGGCTACTTGATCGGCACTGGCCAGGATGCGGTTCTTGATGTGCCAGCGCATGGCCCGGGGTCCTGGACCATCTCCGGCGAAGGTGCCGTCCATCACCGCAAAGACGCCGGGATGAATCTCCTGCTGAATCGCCAGCAGGTCCACCAGGGTTTCGTGGATGACCGAGTGGGTCCAATGGCGCTTCCGGTGCAACAGCCCGCCAAAAGCGTTCTTCATCGCGCCGGTCATGGTAGTGAAGACGTGGGTCTTCATGGTGGGCAGATGAACGATGTTTCGGCCCTGGAATATCTCCGGTATCTGGATCCCTTCGGGGAAGATGTCGTCCAGCACCAGCATCTCCGCCTTGGGTTTGTAGTTCACCCACTTGTTTGGCGGGGTATCCAGATGAACCACCGGCAGGTTTAGCTTGTCCTGCACGGCTTTGTGCTTGTTTTTTTCCTCGCCTTCGAAGGAGTCGACCACCACCGTGCCATTGTGGGCGCCGATGAGTTCCTTATGCCCCAGTTTCCAAAGGGCCTTGGTCACTCCTTCCAACTGCCAAGGAGAAGTTGAGCAGCCCGGATACCAGTGCTGCCAGGAGATGTTGATTTTCAGCAGCGTTTCCAAGTCGGCGTTCAAGTGCCGGCCAACGTCCGCCAACACCATGGCTCGCTCGATATCGGCATTCACCGTCTGGGGAGTCGCGGCAACCACCGCGACAACGGCCCGATCAGATCTTCGAACTGGGGCCGCTTCAGGCTGGCCAGCCGACCGTTCGGCAGGTACTTCAGATGACTGCATATATGCCGCTCCTGGGTAGATTATGTTTAGCTGGAGTTCCCGGCCTATCCCGCCACACCACACCGCCTAGAGCACAAGCTCAACCCCAAAGCCACAGAACCAAACCGGAGCCAACAACCCAGCAGAAGATCGATAGCAATAGGGGCAGATCCCGGGCGATTAATTGCTCGGGGGCTTCCGCTTGCTGGCTGGTGTTTAGCAGGTATAGATAACGGAACAATCCGAAAGTAACGACAGGCAGCGTGAGCAACATCGTATTGTTGCTTGGCAGGTTCGGTGCTTCCACCGTGTACAAAGTATAGCTTAACCAAGCCGACGTCGCCGATATCATGAGCAATTGGTTGATGAAGGAGCTGCCGTATTTCCCCAGAACAGGACGTTGCTGCGCCGCCGCATCCCCCGCCAACCGCACTTCCGCGTATCGGCGTCCCAAGACGATAAATAGAGCGCCGGCGCCGGTGGTGGCGTAGAGCCAAGGCGAGGCGGCAACGTCGATCGCCACTGCGCCGGCAGCCGCCCGGATAACGTATCCGCTGGCCACCGCCATCAGGTCGATCAGCACTACCTGCTTCATCCCCAGTGAATAGGCCACGTTGATGCAGACATATAGTAGGCCGATAGCCCCCAGCACTAGGTCGACGCTGGCCATCACGGCCAACCCGGCCACTACCAGGACCACCATCAGAACCATTGCGGTGACGACACCGACTTTTCCAGAGGCGATGGGACGGTTCCGCTTTACCGGGTGCTCCCGGTCCGCATGCCGGTCCATCATGTCGTTAAGCAGATAGGTGGCGCTGGCGAGGGCGCAAAAGGCTAGGAAGAGGAATACCAGCTTCAGCAGCATATCCGGGACCGGGTCAAGGTTGTTGGGCGACCAAGCGACTTTGACCGAGAACACGAATGGCACGAATACCAGACCGTTCTTGATCCACTGGTGAGGCCGCAGGGCCTTGATCAGGGCCACGGGTTGGATAGCCACCCTGGAGCCGCCCTCTGCATTGTTCAGATTATCTGCTAGGCCCATTTGCCTTCTTCTTAGCAGGAGTTTTGGACCGCCGTATCACCGCCATCGATCTCCGGCGAAGACGCCGGAGTATTCCTGATGCGATGCAACCACAGTAATGCCACCAACCCCACAGCCACTGCGAACCACAGGGTCACCAAGCGCACCAACAGGGTACCAGATGAGGCCACCGAACGGCTTACGCCGCTCTGTTGAAGCAGGGCAATCATGCTCCCTTCAGTTCCCACCAATCCTCCTGGCAGGGCGCTTACCGCCCCGACCAGCGTGGCGGCGGCGTAGATCGGCAGAGCTTGGGTTATAGGCGTGCTGGACTCCAAGCCGCGCAGGATAAGCCACAGAGCAATCCCCTCGCTGAGCCAAGCCGCTAAGCCCAGGGAAACGGCCAGTACCATCACTTTGGGAGCCGCCAGTCGTCGCAAACCATCATGGGAGGACTCCAGATCGGTCTTCCACTTCCGTATCACGGGTAGATCTAAGACGCGGCCACCGGAGCGAGAGGCGAACAGCGCCAGGGCGGCGAAGCAAAGCAGGAGCGCAGCGGCCAATATAATCATCAGGTACAAAGGCAGAGAAGCTAGCCCGATCGCCGCAAGAAGAACTACGGACACCACGTCGGTCAGTCTTTCCATCACCACGATCGGCGCGGACCTGGCTACTGGGACGGAGGCCCGGTCCCGCAGCAGGTAACTCTTTAGAAACTCACCGGCTTTTCCGGGAGTGATCGACATAGCCAAGCCGGACAGAAAAACTAAACAATTCAGGCCCAGCGGCACCCGGATATTGAGCACCTTCAAGTAGTAGGACCACCGGAGATACCGCAGTGCGTAATTCATCGCCGCTAGACCAAGAGCGCCTAACAGGTAGGTGATGGGGAATCGAGACAGGTTTCCGAAGGTTTCCCGGAAGTCACCGTACCCGGCCACACCCACGAACACCACCACCACCAGGATTATCAGTAGTACGAGCTTCCAGTTGGTCACGAACTAGTTAGTCCATCATGTCGATTTCACTGGGTTGCACGGAGTTGGGAGTACATCGCGCCCAGAGCGCCCATGCTGGATGTGTAGAAA